>DUGU01000119.1 GCA_013331215.1 Methanoregulaceae archaeon | reverse complement strand
TGTCGTTCCAGCAGGGGTATTTCCTGGGGCTCCTGTTCCTGATCACCGGCTATTTCGTCGCGGGGAGCTACGACCGGAAGGGCTTCGGCCGGTTCGTGGGAGATAGGTTCAGGCGCCTGATCGTCCCCACGCTGATCTACATGGTGCGATCGCGCCGTTCATCGATTACGTGGAACACGGGGACAGGGGAGGGGGCGACTTCCCCGTAATCGACTTCCTTTCGGGCACCGGGGTGATGTGGTTCGCGGTGGCGCTCTTTGTCTTCTCGCTGCTGTACGCGCTGGCGTGCCTGATCGTTCGCAGGCCTCCTCCCGCCGACAGGAAGCGGCTCGAGCCGACGCCNNGCTCTCCTGATCCTGATCATCGCCGTCTCCGCCTTTTGGATCGGGATCGTCCAGCCGATCGGGACGAGCATCCGGAACGTGCAGCTCTGCTATTCCGCCTCGTACATCGCCCTCTTCGTCGTGGGCATCGTCGCGTACAGAAACGACCTCTTCGCCGGGATCGGCTATCGGACCGGAAAACGGTGGCTCGTTAGCGGCATCGTCCTGGGCTTCCTCGCCTGGCTCGCGCTGGCCATCGTAGCCACTGCGAGCGGAACAACGGCCGCCCTCAACGGGGGGCCGACCTGGCAGAGCGCGGCATATTCGCTCTGGGGGTTCTTTGTGGCGGTCGCCATGAGCATCGGCCTCGTCGTCGTCTTCAGGGGGAAATTCAATCGCCAGAGTACATTGGTCAAAACACTCTCGGCCAACTCGTTCGCCGTCTACAGGTTACATCCGCCGATCATCGTCGCCGTCGCCCTGCTGTCCGGCCCGGTCGCACTGTACCCGGTTGTGAAATGGCTCGCACTCTGCATCGTCTGCGTTCCGTTATGCTTCGCGGCGACGCACTTCGTCTTCCGCAGAATACCGTTATTGAAAAATGTCCTGTGACCCGACTCTGAATCCGCATCTCGTCCGGCACTTCCGTCGGTCGGAATGCCGTAATCGCGATCATCGTCAGGTTCTCATTCGGTGAAAGACAGGAAAATCCCTCTCCCTGCCCGGCGCGATCGGGGGCGTTCCTCACTCCTGTCGACGAGGCCCGGATTCTCCTGGCGGCCGGAATGACGCGCGCTCGACCTCTCGTTCGGAATAGTCAGAGCAGGACGAGGTAGGTGACGACCGAGAGGATGAACGCGAGCAGGAGGATCGCGAGCGAGAGCGGGGCCACGAAGACGAGCATCGCGTTGACCGTGGCCGCGAGCTGCGTGATCCGCGTCGAGCCGAAGACCACGACCCCCTCGCACCACGCGGTCGAGGACGCCACCGTGGCCGGCGCGAGGTCGGCGAGCGCGGCCCGGAGCGCGCGTTCGAGCACGGGGGCGAGCTCCTCGACGGGAACGGCCATCCCGATCGGGTTCCTGCCCGTGATCGTGTTCACGACGTGCGAGTCAGTGGTCATGACCTCGGCCTCGTCGACCAGCTCGAGGCACCGGGCGACGATGGCGTCGCGGGCTCCCTCGACCATGTTGTTCCCGTCGAGCAGGACGTACGCGGTTTTCTGGCCGCCGGTCTCGACCACGAGCGCCTGTACGCCGAGGTCGCCGAAGCCCTGCACCCGCGAGAACGGCACCGGCTTGCGCCCGTACCCGGCCGCGAACGGGCCCGAGGACTCGCCCGGCATCGCGTCCACGGCCTCGCGGACCCCGCGGAGGTACTCGGAGCCGACCGGCGTCCCGGGGAAGACAGGGCCCGAGATCTCGGCCATGCAGTTATGGGCGTCCACGAACCCGAGGGCCGAGAACCGCCGCCGCCCCTCGGCGTCGAAGGTCGGGGCGAACGAGAAGTCCAGGTCCTCGGTCGTGCGCGGCGCCCGCGTCGCGACCACGAGGAGGGCGTCGCCGAAACGCTGGCAGAGGAGGCGGACCGAGCCCGAGGTCCGGCGCACGGCCGGCGACGCCCCGCCGTCGAACCGCAGATCGGCCTTCGTCGCCCGGACCCCCTCGACCAGCTTCCGAATCTCGTCCTCGCTGACCAGGTTGAAGTCGTGGGTCGCGCACCCGTGCGGGACCATCACCGACTCCTCGAACTCGGCCGCGAACCGGACCGGGATGTTGCCGCCCCCGATCTCGCCCATCGGCCCGGGGTGGACGTTCGGGATGGTGACGACCAGGTCCGGTCGCCCCTCGCGGCGGAAGAAGAAGCTCGTCTGCGGCACCGTCACGGACTCGCCGATCTCGCGGAAGAACTCCTCCATCGCCCGCGAGCCGTCCGTCAGGTGCGCGATGAACGCGTTCAGGAACGAGAGCCCGTGGATCCCGAAGGCCCGGTGAAGGGGCCGCTCGATCAACCAGATCAGGATCGTGAAGCCGAGCAGGAAGACACCCATCAGCAGGACTGCGAGAGGTAGGAACGTCGCCCCGAAGAGCCAGGTCCCGACCACGACCCCCGCAACGGCCTGGGTCGAGGCCGGTCCGACCATGTGGAGCACGCGGTAGTCCGAGACCGCGACCAGGACGAGCAGGCGCAGGCCGAAGGCGAAACCGATCGCGCTGGCGTACACGAGCGGCACCCAGCTCCGCGCCGGGAGCACGGCCGGCATGGTGATAAGGACCATGAAGATCATGCTCGCGGCCGCGAGCAGGGCCGATCGGTTCCAGGTCAGGGGCCGCTCGGAGAGCTCGACCAGCGGCTTGGTCAGGACGAAGGCGACGAGCGTGGGCAGGGTGAACGCGAGGGTCCCGAAGAGCCGGATCGGCCCGCCGAGCGAGTACGACCCGATGTCGACCGCGAACCCGAGGACGATGGCGATCACCATCGAGCGGCGCCAGGACGGGGCCGAGAAGACGAACCGCGAGAGGTTGGCGAGTCGAACGTCGGCCGTATCGTCCATCAGGCGAAGCCCCTAAGGACCAGCTCGCTCCGCCCGGGGGCGACCCGGACCTCGGCCGACGCGTACGTTACCGGGCGGCGATAGAACGGTGCGTCGAGGGTGAGCGACTCGTACTCGCCGCCCTCTCCCGCGAGGTGGATATGACGGGCGGCCGCGACCCGCTTCAACCGCTCGATCAGGGCATCGTCGAAGTGCGCGCCGAGGAACGACTCGTCCAGGCCGTCGGCCGCGGTCACCACGATGATCGCGTCCATCCGCGCGGCCACCTCGCAAAGGAGGGCCTCGGGGTCCATGCCCCAGAGCGGGGAGACGAGCTCGAGACCGAGCCGGTCCGCGATCACGGCCAGCCGGTCACGCTGGTACACAGAGCCGACCGCGCCGGTCACGATCCCTTCGATCGGGAGGGCCGCGAGGCCGGCCTCGAGTTCGGCGAGCTCGGCCTCCTTCACGCCGCCGCTCGGGATCTCGACGTACTCCATCCCCGCCGCGTCCGCGATGACGCGGACCGCGTCCAGGTTGGCCGAGTGGAACATGTAGGAGTCCGGGTCGGCCGGCCGGACGGTGACCAGGTACCGGACCTCGAACCCGGCGTCGAGGGCCTTCTGGCAGGCGAGGACCGAGTCCTTGCCTCCCGACGAGAGCGCGGCATAGACCATGAGAAATTCCCGTGAAGTATCACGCCGCTGGCGGTATAAGCGTACCGAAATGCCGCTCGTACCGCGCCCGCATCATCTCCCAGTCGGGGAGGTTCGTCTGGCACCCGCGGGCCTCGACCGCGAATGAGGCGGTCACAGTCCCGATGCGGGCGCACATCTCGAGCGGGAGGCCGCGCCGGTAGGCCGTCAGGAACCCGGCGCGGTACGCGTCGCCCGCCCCGGTGGGGTCGGTCATCGTGACGGGGAGGGCGGGGATCCGCACCTCCTCGCCGCAGGCCGCGAGACAGGAGCCCGCCCCGCCCTCGGTGAAGACCGCCACTGGCACCCGTGCGATCAGTTCGTCGCGGGAGAGGCCGAGGGTCCGGCACATGCCGGCGACCTCGTGGTGGTTCGCGAAGAGAATGTCGATATTGTCCAGGATCGCGTCGAGGTCGTCGGCCGTGTACCGGTGGAGGTCCTGGCCCGGGTCGAACGACGCGAACGCCGCCTTCTCGGCCACGCGCCGGTTGAAGCGCGGGTCGGCCGTGGCCATGTGGACGAAGTCGAGGGCCGGCGGCTCCTCGTACGAGAACGCGACCGAGGCCCCCCACTCGAAGAAGGTCATCTGGTCCCCGGGGTCGTCCGTGAACATGAACGCGGTCGCCGTGTTCGCCCTGTCGATCGTGTAGAACCGCTTGCTCACACCCAGGCCGTCGAGCCAGCGGTCGTACGCCGAGCCGGCGAAGTCGCCGCCGACGGCCGAGAGGAGCTCGGCCTCGTCGCCGAGCTTCGCGATCCCGGCCGCGATGTTCGCGGCGCCGCCGCCGTAGAAGATCCGGCGGTCCGTGATCGTGGTCGAGCCGTTCGGGCCCGGGAGCGAGGAGACCCGGCTGATGTGATCGATGGCGGTGTGGCCGACGACCGTGATCATGCGCTCACCTCTTCGCGGGGCGCCGGCCCGCGGGACCGGTGCGGCCGAACGGACGGCCTTGTCCTGTGGAACGGTCCGATCCCGCGGGGCGAACCGACGGTGCCGGCCGCGCCGCCGCCTCGGGTGCGGGTCGCCGCTCCGCGATCTGCTTTGTCTCGATGATCTTGAGGGGGACGTCGCCGAGGGCCTTGCCGATTACGGACTTCGCGATCCGCTGGGCGTGCTCCTCGGACTCGGCCTTGAAGACCTTCATCTCGAGGGTGAGGCCCACGAGGCCCGTATTCGCGACCACGAGGCCGCAGTTGAGCGACTCCTCGCAGTAGGGGCAGGCCGACATCCCGGCCTCGACCTCCACGTACTTCGCGGCCGGGTTCAGTCGCTTCCCGGCCTCGGCGATCGCGATCCCGATCGCATCGTCCACCGACCTGACGTCGCGGACGACCCAGGCCGACTCCATGGTCACCAGATAATCTGTCATTGGGCTCTCACCACGCTTCGACGTGGACGTGCTCCTCGATGGGCAGGCGCGGGGTCATGCCGCTGGTCTGCTCGCCGGGCCCGATCGCGAGGAGGCAGATCGGCCGGATGTGGGGGGGAAGCTCGAGGACCGTGCGGACGTCCTCGTCGTCGAACGCGCCCGTCCAGCACGAGCCGAGCCCGAGCGCGTGGGCCGCGAGCATCATGTACGTGCAGGCGATGGAGGCGTCGCAGAGCGCGTAGAGGATCCCGCGGTCGCCGTACCTGGACATCGCGCGGACGTAGTTCGCCGAGACCACGAGGACCACGGGGGCCTCGCGCACATGGGTCTGGTCGAGCGCGGCCTCCGCGAGCGCCGCCCGCCGCTCGGGGTCGGTCACGACCACGACGTCCCAGGACTCGAGGTTGCCCATGCTCGGCGCGGTCGATGCACAGGAGAGAATGAAGGCGAGGGCCTGCTCGTCCGGCGGCTCGTCCCGGTACGACCGGATCGAGGACCGGCTCGAGACGAACTCGAGAAAGTCAGACGAATCCATTGGCGGAGAGCTGCCCCCACGCTCCCTGGGCCGCGGTCGTGACCTGCGAGATCCCCATCCCGACCCGTTCCGCAGCCTGCTCGAAGGCCCGGCTCTCCGTCAGGCTGATCGCCTCGGAGAGGCTGTCGGCCGCCCGCTGGAACGACTGGTCGCCCGTGTACCGGGCGGCACGCTGCGCGTCGCCGCGGACGACCTCGAGGACGGTGACGAGCATCCGGGCTCCGCCGGGCCGTTCGGCCTCGGGGTAGGACGGGACCGCCGCGAGGAGCTGCGAGGCCATGATCAGCGAATTCTTGAGGTGCTCGGCCGCCGTGTACGCCTCGAGGGCGAGTTTGAGGTCCATGCCTATCAGGACGCAGCGATCGGCAAAAAAGGTTGGTTACCGGCCCGAGCGCGCCTTGGCGCCGACGACCGAGACCTTGGCGCGCATGACGCGGTGCCGGGTCAGCTTCTCTTCGACCTCGCCGGGCCGTCCGCGCCCGCGGGCGCCGCGCCCGCCGCGCCCGCCGCGGCGGCGGGGGTTGCGGGCGTTGGCCTCGGTCAGCGCCTCGAGCTTCTTGAGGGTGATCCCGGCCTTGAACCGCTGGTTCGGGCCGGGCTTCTTGAGGGTGCCCTCCTTCCCGGGGACGAGCCGGAGCTGGCCTTTGGCCCCCTTTATCTGGACCCACTGGGTCGTGCCTGTCTTTCCCATGAATCGAACTCCTTTATCTATTGGGGGCTGCCGTGCATAAATATACCGTCATCGCATGACGCCGGCGATCGCGCTCCGGAGGAGGCCGGCGACCCGCTTGCCGTCGGCCGAGCCCCGGACCTCCGCCATCACGACCCCCATCAGCGGTCCGAGCGCGGCCATGCCCCGCTCGCGGACAAAGTCCGCGCGTTCGGCCACGACCCGGTCGACGATGGCGGCGAGCTCGTCCCCGGTGACGGCCGGGGCGCACTGCGCGAGGGCCTCTTCGACGGTGGCGCCGTCCGCGACCGCGCGGAGGAGGTCGGGGACGGCCTCCTTCGCGGCCCGGCCGTCCTTAACCGCTCCGAGGATCGCCAGGACGTTCGCATCGCCGATCCGCTCGACCTCCACCCCGTCGCGGGAGAGTTCCTTGATGGTCGCGAGCACGGTCCGGGCTGCGAGGCCGGGCTGGACCCCGTTCGCGATCGCATTGTCGAAGAGCCGGAGCCGCTCCGAGTAGACGATCTGATGCGCGGTTCCGGGAGAAAGGTCGTACGCCGCGGCGTACCGCCGCTCCCGCTCGGTCAGGAGTTCGGGAGCGTGGACCGAGGCCCACCTCTCGGGCGTGATCGCCTCGGGGAGGACGTCGGTCTCGGGATACATACGCGCCGCGCCGGGGAGCGGGCGCATGTACGCGCTCGAACCGGCTTCGAGCATCTTCCGCGTCTCCTCGGGCACGCCCTCGAACGCGAGGCGGGCGCGGCGGACCACCTGCCGGACCGCGCACGCCGCTTTCTGACGCATGGCCGCGACCAGCACCACGCAGTCCCCGTCGGCCGCGCCGACGGCCGAGCGCAGCGCAGCGACCTCGTCCGCGGTCACGCCGTAGGCCGGGAGCTCGTCCGTGTGGAAGAGCCCGCCGACCCCGCACTTCTTCGCGTAGTCCGAGAGCTCGGAGCCGAGCCGACGGCCCGGCTGGAGCTCGCGCCCGACCAGGCCGGCAAAGCCGCGGAGGATGAGAGCGAGGACGACCGGGGCCTTCTTCAGCACCGAGGACTTCGTGCCTGTGAAGAGGTCCGTCACGTCGACGGCCTCGTCCTCGACCAGGGCCCCGCGCTCGCGGAGCTCGGCGCGGATCGCGAGGAGCCCCTGCTGCCGCGCGACCTCGCGCCGGACCACCTCGGCGATCAGGTCGAGCTCCTGCACCCCCTTGATCTCGACCCGGGCCCCGTCCCGTATCGAGACGTTCAGGTCCTGCCGGATCGTCCCGATCCCGCGCTTGACCTTGCCCGTCGAGCGGAGGACCATCCCGATGTACGCGGCCGTGTCGCGGACCTCCTCGGGGCTGTGGAGGCACGGCGAGGTCGTGATCTCCACGAGGGGGATGCCGAGCCGGTCGAGGGAGAAGCAGGCGTCCTCGACTCGCTGGGCCGCCTCCTCTTCCAGGCAGATCGACTCCACCACGCCACCGTTCGGCAGCACGCCGCCGACCGCGACGAGTGCGGTCCGCTGGAAGCCGCTCGTGTTCGAGCCGTCGATCACGAGCTTGCGCATCACGTGGACCTGCTCGATCGGGGTCATGCCGAAGGTCCGGGCGACCTCGAGCGTGACCCCGAGCGCCTCCTCGTTCAGGGGCGACGGGGGCTCGTCGTCGTTCTCGACCAGGCAGGTCGTGTCGTAGGCGAGGTACCGGAACCGCCGGACCTCCTTCATCTCCTCCTCGGCCGCGCGGTCGATCTCGCCGAGCTCGGACGCGGTCGCGCGGAGGTACCGGCTGAACTCGCCGTCGTGCTCCTCGACCGGCCGGACCGCCGTCGGGCAGCCGCAGAAGAGCTTGGTCCGGGTATCGAGCTGCTGGTGGATCTCGATCC
>DUGU01000261.1 GCA_013331215.1 Methanoregulaceae archaeon | reverse complement strand
CTCGCCGGTGAAGGCGACGTTGAGGTTGTTGTTGAGCCGGTTGTTATAGATGGTGCCGCCGCCCGACGTGTGGAACTGGAGGCCGCTATTGATATTGTCCGCGATGCCGTTCCGGGTGACGGTGATGCCGTCCGAGAGGTAGACGTACAGCCCGCGCTCGTTCTGGTTGATCTGGTTGTCCGAGACAACGCCGTTGGCCGCTCCGTCCGAGAAGACCACGCCGTAGTTGTTGCCGGTGATCGTGCTGCCCGTGATCGTGGTCCCGACCGCGTTCTGATAGACCACTGCACCGGCGAACCCGTTGCTCGAGAGCGTGGAGGCCTCGATCCGGGAGTTGCCGGTTCCGTGGAGATAAACGCCGTAGTACCAGTCATTCATCCGGACGTTCCTGATCGTGACGCCCGAGATGGCCGCGGAGGGGCCATGGACGTAGATGCCGGCCGAGTTCTCGGCGTCGACACCGTCGATCAGGTGTCCGGCGCCGTCGAAGACGACGTTCGAGGCCTGGATCTCGATGCAGATCAGCTGGTTGCTGTTCGTGATGTCATTCTTCAGGACGTAATTACCCGGCTGGGTAATCGTTATCTTTTGCCCGCTATACGTCACGTCCGTCGCGGCGGCCGGGGTCACCGCCACGGCAAGGACGACAACGAACAGCATGGCACAGGCCATGAATCCGTGTGTGTATCTGATTCGTCTCATCGATCCACCTGATAATTTGCTCGAAAACGAGAGTCGCCCGGCGTCGTGGGGACGACGGGGGCACCTCATTGTTCTGAAATTGATACGATCTCCGATGATGTACAATTATTCGAACCATCATTTAAACTTTGCTTATTCTCATTAAGGACAATGAATCCATTTAAAAGGATTACCGGTTTTTTCCGCGTAAATCGAGAAATAACGGAGATTTGTTCCTTGATTGGGAGGTCGCCCGAACCGCGGATAGGACGACCGATAGCGGCCGGGATCGCACAATGGAAGGCCCTTGGATGAGGGTCTAAGAGTGCTGCTGGAAGGGGTGACGAGCGTCCGGTGCGTCGCCGGAAATGACCGCGGCCTTCGCCAACGAACAATCACAGGATATCGACGCGGGCTCCCCCCTTTTTTCATAAAAACGCAATAATCCCGCTTTCCGGAGGGCGCTCGGGAGGGCCTGAGCTGCGCGATGGTTCCGCGACGGAGCGGGTCGGGCGCTTCCCCTGCCCCCTGGAGAGGGCGTTATCCCGATCGAATGAGGGAAGGGCGAAAGCCGTGGAGGGCGTGGGCTCATTAGTACGGCTTATCGGTGACGCCGGGCGAAGAGAGATCGCATCCACCGGTCCCCTGATTCGTACGATCTCGAAGAGAAATCCTTAATTCAATGGCTGTCGCAGACAGTATTGATCGGCCGTAGGAGGAGAAAGCCCAAGAGACGCCTTCCCCATCCGGCCGATGGTTGGGGGCAGTACGCCCGTGTTCACTACGAAGACCCGATTGCCGTACCACTCCGTCGCGTTCCTTTCACTCGATGGAGCCGGTCGGCTTTTCCCGGGCCCCGGGTTCGACCGCTTCCTCTCGTGCCCCGACCCCGACTCGCTGATCGAACGGCCGTTCATCGACCTCGTCGGCCCTGGAGACCGGCCGACCTCGGGATCGAAGAGCGGCATCGATCCGATCCTCGAACTTGAGCGGCGCGCGTCGTTCCGGATCGCGACCCCCGACGGACCGCAGAGACGGGTGCTCCTGCAGCTCGTCTACCCTCCACTGCTCGCGGAAGTGCCCTGCCTGATGGCGACGCTCTCGGCCATCGCGCCCGAAACCGGGAAACGGAGTCCGGACGGATGCCCGCAGGCCGTCCTCGCCCTCCTTACCACCACCTCGCCCACCGCCTCGCCCACCGCCTTCCGTGCAAAGGTACAGACACTCCTGAAAGCCACGGGCGACGCCCACGACCTCGCCGCGCTCACATTCGTCCTCGTCCGCAGAAAGGCGTCGCAGACACTGCCGCTGTACTGCTGGCCGGACGAGCCGGAGCATTTCGGCGACATGACCCGGGCCCTGACCGCCGATCACCTCCATGCATTCTACGACAAAATTATCGAGGAGGCTCACCGCATGGGTGACTGTGTCCGTCGCGTCCCGCAACCGCTGCCGGGGCTGCCGGGGGCCTGGACGATCTCTGTGGGGGGCTACGGCGATACGCTGGGCCTCTTCATCGGCCGTCCGTCCGGGAATGATGCCGCCCCTCGGGGGTCCGAGCTCTGGCTGATCGGCCAGGCGATCCTGACCGCAATCGAGCGGAACCGTCAGGCCATGTCGCTGTCCGCGACCGCCGCCGGGATGGACATGGTCTCGGACCCGATGCTGATCGTCGACAACCAGGGCCGCATCCTTGCGGCGAACAGCGGCTGCCGAGCCTTCCTCGACTCGCCCCGTGAGGCGCTCTGCCTGCAGCGGTTCGACCAGTTGATCGCGCTTGTCGATTCGGCCGGTCCCGGGCTCCCTCTCTCGGAGACGGACGAGCAAGACGAACACACCACGATCCTGGACGGAGTCTACACGGGGGCGGAGGGGCGACGGATCCCGGTCCGCTGCCAGTTCCGCCGGATCCCGGACGATCGCATCAACCTCAGCCTGGTCATGCTCGAGGAGATTCGGGAGGCGAACGCCCCCGAGCACCTGCTGGCGCAGTATCGCATAACCAGGCAGAAGCGGCTCGCGAGCGCCCACGTCCAGGTCTGGGAAGGGCCCGTCGGGAGCGGCGACCCCCGCATGGCGCTCCAGGCCGCGTTCGACACGGGTTTCGCGAGCCTCGGGAGCACCGTTTGTCCCGGGGACCGCGAGCTGGTCGAGGACACCGTCGATCGGATCCTCGCGCAGTCGGGGGAGACGCGCGAGTTCGCGCTCATCGTCCGGCTTGCCGACCATGATGGCCGGATCCGGTGGGTCCAGGGGCGGGGGGTCGTCGGAACGGACGAAGCCGGCTCGCCCGTTCGGATCCTCGATATCGCTCTCGACATCACCGATCATCGCCTGGCTGAGGAGAGCCTGATCCGCGTCTATCAGAAGATGGGGCTGATGACGAGCATCGTCCGCCACGACATCCTGAACCAGTTGACAATCCTCCGGGGGTACCTGATGATCGTGCGCGATATGTCCGCAGTGCCCGAGATGCAGGAAGCCCTGGGGACGGTGGACGCTGCGGCAGAGAAGATTCAGTGCCAGATTCTCTTCACCCGCGAGTACCAGATGATCGGGTCATCGTCACCCTGCTGGCAGGTGCTGCCCGCCGTGGTCCGGAAGGCCGACGCCTCGCTCAAACCACACCGCCTCGCGGTCGCGGTGGAGGTCGACGAGATCGAGTGCTACGCCGATCCCCTGCTCGAACGGATATTTTACAACATGGTTGAGAACACCCTGCGGCATGCCCCGGACGCGCCACTACGGTCAGGATCAGCTCCCGCATCACGCCAAGGTCGCTCGAAATCGTGTACGAGGACGACGGCCCCGGGGATGCCCGGGGCCTCGAAAGAGACGATCTTTCTCCAGGGGTACGGCCAGAACACCGGGCTCGGCCTCTTCCTGGTCCGGGAGATCCTCTCGATCACAGGGATCTCGCTCGCCGAAGAGGGGGCGGAAGGTAAGGGGGCGCGGTTCGTGATCCGCGTGCCGCACGGTAGCCACCGCAGAGTCGAGGCGGATCCTCATTGAACCTCCGAAGGCAGACCCTGATCGCGATCGGGTTCACGATGATCGCGGTGGTAATAATCGTGATGCTCTACGGTTTCGTCGTGATGGAGAAGGGTTACGCGGATCTCGAGCAGCGGCAAGCCCGGATGGAAGGGGACCGAGCGTTCGCCCTCATCAACGACCACAACCGGGCAGTCGACGCGATCCTCCGGGACTACGCCGCATGGAACGAAACATACGATTTCGCCGCCGGTGGGGGCCCGGAATACCTCGAGGTGAACCTCGGAGCGGAGCTCTTCCAGAATACGAAGATCGATGTGATGGAGTTCTTCGACCGTGACGCCCGTTATATCGGCGGAGCTCAGTTGAATCGTTCGGCGGGCGAGTTGGAACCGATCTCGCCCGAGGTGGAGGCCGCGGTGCAACGGGCGGGGATCATCGAGGAGACGATCCGGACCGGGAACGCCACCTTCGGGTACATCGCCGCGCCGGCTAAAGCATTGATGGTGGTCACGGAGCCGATCCTCCATACCGACGATTCGGGCCCTATCGGGGGAGCGATGCTCATGATCACGTACCTCGATGAGGACCGCCTGGCAGAGTTCTCGACCCTCTTCAGCCGTCCGATCAGCATGGCTGTTCCTTCCCGGCCCGCGGATGGCATTCCTGTCGCGGCGAACGGGTTCGGGGTGGTTCGCTTGAACGACAGTACGATCGCGGGGCTGACGCCGGTCGTCGACGTCCACGGAGGACAGATTGGACTTCTCTCGGTCGAAGTACCGCGAGATATCTACCAGAACGGCATGAAGACCGTCACGTCGTTTCTCCTCTCCGCACTGCTGATCGGCGCGGTCTTCTCGGCCCTCGCGCTCGTCCTGATCGACCGGCAGGTGCTCCAGAGGATGCACAGCATCATCCTTCAGGTCGAGAAGATTCGGAACTCCGGAACGCAGCACCGGATCGAAGGAGTCACGGGCGACGACGAGCTGACGGGACTTGCGGTCTCGATCAACGCGATGGTGACCGAGATCACGAGCGCGAACCATCGGTACCAGTCCCTCGCGGAGACCGCGAAAGAGCTCAACATCGTGATCGCTGCCGATCATCGGGTCGAGTACATGAATCCGGCCGCCGAGGCGTGGTTCGGAATCGCGTGGCACCCCACCCTGCCCGTCACGACGCTCGTACCCGAGTTCGATAGCGAGCTCTTCGACGAGGCGATGTCGGCCGTGAATCAACAGCGGTCGCTTCGCCGCGAGCTGCAGATCGAACGCGAAGGTGGTCTCAGGATTCTGGACGCCACGATCATCCCGGCGATCGATGAGCAGGGGGGCGTCGGCGGCATGACTATGATCGCCCGCGACGTGACCGAACAGCGCCGGCGCGAGGAGGAGCGGCTTCGCTTGGCCCGGCTCGAGACCCTCGGCGCGGTGGCGGCGTCGGTCTCCCACCAGTTCAACAACCTGATGACGATCGTGCAGGGCAACCTGATGCTTGGACGGCAGATGATCGATGACCCCGAGATGACCCTGCGCTTCATCGGTATCGCGGATGAGGCTGTAGCCCGGGCCCAGATCGAGACCAACAAGCTGGTCACGTTCGCCCACGGCGGGGAGCCGATCCTGCAGCAGATCGCGATACAGAAGGTGATCGGGGAGGCCGTTCGGGTCGGCGTTCAGGATGCTTCCGGCGAGGTCACGGTCGTCGTAGAGGCGCCTGCACTGATGGTTATGGTCGATCGGCGGCAGCTCGTCGGTGCGATCTCGGAACTGATCCGAAACGCCCGCGAGGCGACCGGGGACCAGGGGCCCGTGACAGTCCGGGTGAGCACGACGATCCCGTGGACGGCGCCGGCGCCGGAGCTCCCACCCGGCGAGTACGTGGAGATCGCGATCTCGGACACCGGGCAGGGGATTCCGGAGTCGATCCGGGATCGGGTCTTCGAGGTGACCTGCACGACAAAGGAGGCGGCCTGCGGCATCGGGCTGCCGCTCGCCCGGTCCGTCGCCAGGAAGCATGGCGGCGATGTGCTGATCACTGCGTCGGGATCCGAAGGAACGACGATCTCGATGCTGTTGCCGATTCAAAAAATAACCACGACCGGGACGTTCCTCTCGCGGAGCCCGGCATGACCCTCCGTATCCTGGTGATGGACGACGAGGTCCAGATCACAGAGCTGATACAGTTCTGGCTGACCCGCTGCGGGTACGATGTCGCGGTCACGTACGACGGCGAGGCGGCCATCACGGTCTTCGCGAACGCGCGGCGGCAACAGGAGCCGTTCGACGTCGTGATCCTCGACCTGATTGTACCCAGGGGCCTCGGCGGACAGGCCACGCTAGGGCGACTCCGCGAGCTCGACCCCGAGATTCGGGCGATTGTCTGCTCGGGATACGCCCACGACCCGGTCATGGCGCTGTATGAGACCCACGGTTTCGACGGGATCGTTCCGAAACCCTTCAAACTCAGTGACCTCGGCGAAGAGATCGTCCGCGTCGCGTCGCTCCCGGCACACCGCCGCGACGGCCCGCCGGCAAAGGACTGACAAAACCCGGCGCGGTGATTACTGCCGTTCATACGGTCGCCGGCGGTACCCCCAATCGGGGCTGCAGGCGAACCTTCTTTCGATGCAGATGGCACTTGGCGCCTCCGTATCGAATCCTCCGATAACCGTTCCGGCAACGCCGGTCGCCCCTCGGGGAGGGGCCATGGAACCCTCCACTCCCTTCACGGCGGCGGTCGGCGCCGCCCGACATGCAACCCGGCGGGGGGTCTCGTGGAGCACGATCAATGCAGTTCGGCTCTCCATCGAGATGTTCCGCTCCGGGATTGGATAGGTGAAAAAGAGGGCCGATACGCGGAGTACGCCCCGGCTGGGACTCGAACCCAGGTCAAAAGCTCCGGAGGCTTCTAGGATATCCTCTACCCTACCGGGGCCCCCTCTATGGTAAGCCCTGATCCTATAAATAAGATCAAGAGGGTGCAGTCACGCCGCATCGCCCCTGAACTGATGCCAGATGCGGCAGGCCCCCTCGTGGCTGACCATGCACGGCCCGACGGGTGTACGCGGGGTGCAGGCACGCGAGAAGAGGCGACAGTCGGGGGGAGAGGCCACGCCCCGGAGGACGCGATCGCAGATGCAGGCCGTCGCCTTCGGCGTCGGGGCGATCCGGACGTCGAACCTCTCCTGCGCGTCGTACCGCCGGTAGGGCGCCCGGAGGCGGAGGCCCGAACCGGGGATGACAGGGAAGCCGCGCCACTCAACGTCCGCAGGCTCGAAGACCTCCTTGAGCAGGGCTCGGGCCTTGGGATTCCCATCGCGAGAGACGGCGCGGGGGTAGGCGTTCTCCACGACGGCCCGCCCCTCGGTCACCTGCCGCGTCAACATGAGCAGGCCGAGCAGCACCTCCTCGGGCTCGAAGCCCGCGACCACCTGCGGGACCGGGAACCGCTCGTACTCGCGGTAGCCGGTGACGACGCAGACGTGGCCCGGGAGGAGGAAGCCGTCGAGGGCCGCCTCGCCCTGCTCGAGAAGCCACGCCATCGCGGGCGGCACGAGGCGGTGGCAGCAGAGGATCGAGAAATTCTCCGGCGGACCGGCCGCGAGCGCGGCCGCGACGGTCGGGGCCGTAGTCTCGAACCCGACCGAGACGAAGGCGACCTCGCGGTCGGTCCCCTCCGCGCACTCGACCGCCTTATGTACGCCCTGAACCACGCGGACGTCGCCCCCGCAGGACTCGAGGGAGCCGCCGGTTCCGGGCACCCGGAGGAGGTCCCCGTAGGTCGTGACGATTACGCCCCGTCGTGCGAGCTCGATCGCTGCATCTATCTCGCCCTGCGGCGTGATGCAGA
>DUGU01000019.1 GCA_013331215.1 Methanoregulaceae archaeon | reverse complement strand
TGGAAGAAAGAGTGGGTTGGGAGGTGTCAGCGGCCGCCCGCGCCGCCGCCGCCGAAACCTCCGCCACCGCCGAACCCGCCGCCACCGAAGCCGCCGCCGCCAAAGCCCCCGCCGCCACCGCTCTGGACGGGCGGCGCGAAGAGGAGCAGGGGCACGAACGCCGTGTTCAGGGAAGTCGGCATCGCCATCTCCTGAGGCAGCTGGATGTTCAGCTCGCGCATGGCCCGGGCCACCTTGTCGCCGACGCCGAGGGCCGTGCCGTAGACCAGCCACTCTCCCCACATCGAGAGATCGGCCGGCGAGTACTTACGGAGCATGGCGAGGTCCGAGAGGAAGTGCGCGAACGCCTCCCACTCGAGTCGCTCGCGATAGCCGTCGCCCTTCCAGTGGCCGAAGAGCGTGGACGGGAACGCGATCGCGATGCCTGTCTGGACGGCGCCAATCACGAAGAGCAGGATCGGCCCGATAAAGCGGCCGCTGAGGTTCGGGAAGACAAAGACGAGCAGGAGCGAGACGACCGCGAGCGCAACCCCCACAAGGGTCAGGGGGATGATGTGCTCGCGCCCCGAGACGATGTATGCCGTCGTCACTGCCGGATCCGAGTGCGAGGCGATCGCGCGGTACGTCCCCAGGTTTCGGATCATCTCCGACTGGAGGGCCGTATTGCGTTTTGCCTCCTCATTTCGCAGCGCGAGCGCGGCCGTGTCCACCACATTATCGGTCGCGATCGCGGCGAGGAAGTCGAGTACCTGCTGCTCGTACGGGTCGTTTGAGCGAACGCCATGGAGCTGGATCCGGACATCCTCGCCGCCGGCGATCTCCTCGACGCGAATCAGGCCGCGCCGATGCAGGTCGAGAACGGTCGCATAGAACCCGTCGGCGTCCGAGGTCCCCGCGTCCCCCTTGAAGAGGAGGTTCACGACGTATGGGGGTTTGCCTGGGTCAGGGACCGTGCTCAGGTACTCGGGCACAGTGAAGGTCTTCTCCCGGCCGTACCGCCGGTAGAGCAGGAGGAGGGCAAAAGGCACGAGGAGCACGAACGCGATCCCCGCCCAGTAGAGTGCCGTCGAGAGCGTGTAGGGAACGCTCTCCCAGAAATACGCCGATCGGGCCTGGCCCTCCACGTCGTTGACCGGACTGGGAAAGCCCGCGACAGTATCGAGAGCCGAGCGGTTCAGCAGGAGTTCGATCGCGACGTTCTCGCTCTCGGCGGCCGAGCCGGTGATCACGATCCGGCCGCCCTCGCGCGTCTGCCGCAGCGTCGGGGGGTAGGCGAAGACCTCGCTCACCTGATCAGCCGGAAGCGTGATGCGAACGAACGAGTAGGGCACGTGCTGCCCCTGTCGCGCCAGTTTGAGGTTCACGTGGACGAAGGAGGCGTCGTACTCGACCGGCGGACGGACCACGAACGAGTACAGGGCGTCATACGTGCCGCTCGCGAAGTAGCCGGTGTCGACGAGCCCGACCTCGTTCAGTTCGGCCTGAGATGCGACGAACGATGTCGTCGCGGGGTCGGTAGCGGGGCCGAAGAGACGGACCGTGCCCGAGGCGTCGCGGGCGTACCCGGTCACACCGTCCGGAGGCTGGATGCCTGTTACCTCGAAGTGGGGGGAGCCGGTCGCGTTGAAGACGAGCGGGACGTCGAAGGTCCGGAAGAGCATCCGGTATGTGCCGGGCGCTTCGACGTTGTAGACATACCGCTCCGCGAGGCTCCCGTTGAGCGCGTAGTCGGCCTCGTAGGTATCCACCGAGAGCCCGCTCGAGAGAGTGAGGGTCGGCAGCCAGAGCGCGAGGGCTGCGGCCACGAGCCCGAGGGCGAGCGTGACCGCAACCAGGGTCGCAAGCGAGCGTTCTTCGCTCATGGCCGATCAGAACTCGATCTTCGGCGGCTGCTCGATCGCCTCTTCGAACTGGAGGTACTCGAGTTTCTGCATCCCGATCAGGCGCGCGACGATGTTCGACGGGACGACGTCGACCATCGTGTTGAGCTGCTGGGCCACGTTGTTGTAGGTGTAGCGCTGCCGCGCGATCTCGTCCTCGACGCTGCGGATCGAGGCCATCAGTTCCTGGACCGTGGTCGAGGTCTTCAGGTCCGGATACGCCTCGGCCACGGCGAAGAGCGAGCCGAGGATCGATCGGCTCTCGCGTTCGACCGCGTCGAGCTGGGCCGGCCCGCCGCTCGTCACCGAGGCGCGGAGCTGCGTGACCCGCTCGAGGGTCTCGCGCTCGAACTTCGCGTAGCTTTTGACGGCGCCGAGCAGCTGCTCGATCATGTCGAGCCGCTTTTTCATCGCGACCCGGATCTGGCCGAGAGTCGCCTCCGCCGAGTTCTTCAGGTTGAAGAACCGGTTGTAGATCCCGAAGAACCAGACGACGAGCCCGAGCAGGACGAGCACGACGACGACGATGAGAATGATCGTAATCAGGTCAACCACAGTGTCACCGTGGTACAGATGGGGAGAGGTCTATTTATGCGTTCGCCGCAACGGCGAACGGAAAGAAGAGAGGGTCAGGCGCCCGTGACCACGGGGTAGCCTGTGTCCTTCCACTTGGCGATCCCGCCCCGCATATTGTAGACCTTCGCAAAGCCGAGGTCGCTCATGATCTGCGCGGCGCGGGCCGAGCGCGTCCCGATCTGGCAGTAGACGAGGTAGGTCTTCTGCCGGTCGAAGCGGGCGACACGGTCGCCGAAGACCCCGAGCGAGACGTCGAGGTTCACGGCGTCCCGCAGGTGCTCCCGCTGGAACTCGGGATCCGTTCTGACGTCCAGGATCGTTACCTCGCCGGACCGCCCCTGGAACTGATCGACCATCTGTTTGAACTCCTCGACCGGGAGGTCCGTGTAAGTCGACGTCGCGTTCGTCGGCGAGGTCTGGGTGCCGGTACAGCCGGCGCTGATGGCGAGCGCAAAGACGAGCACGACGGGCACGAACCGGAGGGTGCGAGTCAACATCCGATCATGATCTCGCCCCGAATGGTTATACCCCTTTTGTTGGGGGAAGAGGAAGGAAAAA
>DUGU01000221.1 GCA_013331215.1 Methanoregulaceae archaeon | reverse complement strand
GCATCTGGCCGAGGGTGTGGGGCTCGAAGACGGGGTTCCCGATGAACGTGTACGGCTCGCAGGGGGCGTCGCCGCAGACCTGCCGCTCCGGGTCGCGGGACCAGAACGGGGAACCGCAGCTCGTGCAGATCCGGCGCTCGAACCCCTCGTTCTTGAAGTACTCGAGCTGATAATCCTGTTCACTCATGAGATACCTAGTCCTCTGCCGTCGAGTATCGGGCCGGATCGAGCTCCCCGGCGGCGCATGATCAAAGTTGGGCGGACGAGGTAAAAAGCACGGCGGTGGATCATATCCGCGCGCCCGCGGCCGGTACGTCCCCGGCGTCGCCGGCCAGGGGAGGGAGAGGCGGTCGCGGGCGGAGGCGGAAGACAGGCCGCCAGGCGGCACGGGAGTGACGGCCGCGAGGGCCGCCGCTGGCTGAGGTCCGGTCCGGCGGCCGGGTGGCCGGCCGCGTTCGAGTCCCGTACTGGCCCCGAAGGTGCGGAATGGTCATGGAGGGGAAACTCTTTACGGATGGCTGCCACCCATTCACCAGGCCGCGCGGCTGCGGAGCGCGGGACCGATGGAGGCTCAATGACGGAGAACCATAAAGATTGGAGGCTGAATCTCATCTCGAGCGCGAACAGCGCGCTCGTCCTGGTGGACTTTCAGCCCTCGATGTTCGCCGGCGTGGCGTCGGGCGACAAGACGATCATCCTGAACGCCGCCCATTACGCCGCGAAGGCGGCGAGCATTCTCGGCGTGCCCGTCGTGCTGTCGTCGATCAACCCGCAGTGGAACGGGGAGTTCATCGCCGAGATCGCCGGGATCTTTCCCGGGCAGGAGGTGTTCGCGCGAGCGGTGCCGAGCTTCGACGCGTTCGAGGATGAGAAGACCTGGGGCGCGTTCCTGAAGACCGGCCGGAGGAAGATCGTCGTCGCGGGGCTCTGGACGAGCATGTGCTTCACCTATACCGCGCTCCACGCGCTGAACGAGGGCTACGAGGTGTACGGGCTGATGGACGCGGCCGGCGACTCCACTCCCGACGCCCATCGGTACGGCATCGAGCGGATGCTGCAGGCCGGAGTCGTGCCGACCACCGTGGAGTCGCTGGTCTCCGAATGGATGCACGACTGGGGCAACCCGAAGTCCGGCGAGCTGATCGGGGAGGTCTACTCCCGGTACGGCGCGATGCTCGGGCTCGGGAAGACGTAACGGGCCCGCGGAACGGGGCTTACGCGGAGGCCCGCGCCGGGGCCGGTGACGGCCGTCCCTCCCTCCAAAAAGTATAAGTTCTTTTTGCCTCTATGACCGCCCATGCCGAACATCGGGTATTTCGAGATCCCGGCCGACAACGTCGATCGCGCAAAGCAGTTCTACCAGTCTCTCCTCGGGTGGAAGATCGAGCCGACCGCGACCTCCATGGACCCGCAGGCGTTCGCGGCGATGCAGTACCAGGACGTCAGCACCGGCGAGCCGCAGGAAGGGACCCTCACCATGGGCGGGATGTACAGGCGGCAGATGTCGGAGGGCATCACGAATCACGTGATGGTCGAGGACATCGACAGGGTGCTTGCGAACGTTGAGAAGCTTGGCGGCAAGATCATCACGCCGAAGATGGACATACCGTCGGTCGGCCTGGATGCGGTCATCCAGGACACCGAGGGAAACACCATCGGGATCTGGCAGCCGAAGAAGTAGTCCGGGTGTAGCGGACAGAGAAAACCCTGTTTTCACCCGGTCGTGCCGGGGTCGAACACACAGCGGGCGACACCAATAGTCGTCGGTTCGAACAGGTCGGTGACGACCGCGGCACCGCGGTCCCGTCCGCCGACGATATCGCGGGCAAATTCATCAGCCCGGGTTTTACGTCTTCCTGGTTCGAACCCGTGTATACCAATCACAGGCGGTGCGGACGCACCGGCTGTAATAACCCCCTCGAAGAATACCCCGGATCTCGCGCCTACAGCGTTCCCTGTCATTCGAAGGACCTGGTCGGCACCCGTTGGAAAGGATGATGCCGGCGGGAGGCGACAACTCTATCGACCTCTCCCGCTGCCGGCGGAGAGGGAGCTGCCTCGGAACGGGAGTCTACCGTGACGGACGACGCGACCACGTACAAGGAGATGCGCGACAGGATTCTCGGCCTGCTCAAGCAGCATGCGCCCCGGGAGGTCCCGATCCGGACGATCGCCCGGGAACTCGAGATCGATCGGAGAACTGCTGCCAAGTATCTCGATCTCCTCGCACTGAGCGGGGATGTCGGTATGGAGCGCTTCGGGCCGAAGAAGCTCTACCGGCCGTCGCAGCGCCTGCCCCTCCCCGAGATCGTCGACCACCTGCCGGTTGCGCTCGTGATCCTGGACGCGGACCTCCGGGTGAACATGGTGAATGCGAGCTTCGTCGCCACCCTCGGCCTCCACCCCTCCCACACACTGGTCGACGCCCCGCTCTTCGACCTCAACCTCCCATTTTTCTCGGACCCGGCGGTCCAGCGGAACATCGAGCGGATCCGACGATCGGAGGCGTATCTGGATAAGATGCAGGTGATAGACGAGCGGACGGACAGGGCCTTCCTCGCAGCTTTCGCGCAGATCGTCTCCCCGACCGCCGGCGAGGGGATCATGATCAGCCTCCAGGACATCACGGCGGTGAGAAAGGCCGAGACCGATCTCAGGGACTCGGAGAAGAAGATGGCGACCCTCTTCGAATCTGTTCCGAGCGGGATCATATTTTTTGCGGCAGACGGTGCGATCCTCGACGCGAACCGCGCGTCGCTGCGGGTTCTCGGTCTGCGCGCCCCGGCCGATATGCGGATCACGAGCATCTTCGACATCGCCTGTTACCGGACGAAGCTGGAGTCCCTGATCCGGGAAGGGCGGGCTACCGAGACCGAGCTCGCCTGCGACTTCGAGCGGTTGCGTCGGGAGCAGGGGATCCAGAGCACGAAGAGCGGCATCGCCTATTTTGATGTGGTCTTTACCCCGGTCCTTCCCCACAGCGGGGGGCCGGCGAAGGAGTTCGCCATCATCTTCAAGGATATTACGGCCAAGAGGCGCGCGGAGAAGGATCTGAAGGAGCGGCTCAGGGGCGTCTCCAGTAACCTCCCCGGAATCATCTACCAGTTCTATGCCAGGGACACCGGCGACTGGGGCATTTACTACGTTGACACCCGCTCCGCTGATATCTTCGGTCTCGACCCCGAGCCGGTCCGGGACTGGTTCCAGCGGTTTTCCGCGCGTATCGCCCCCGAGGACCGCGACCGGTGGGACGAATCGACCCATGAGACTGTTCTCGGGCGCGTCCCCTGGGACTTCGAGGGCAAGTTCCTCAAGCCGTCGGGGGGCGAGATCTACTTCCACGGCATTTCGCAGCCCGTCCGGCTGGAGCACGAGACGGTCTGGAACGGGATCTTCCTCGACATCACCGACCGCAGGATGGCGGAGGAGGCGCTGCAGCAGAGCCATTTTCTGGAAACCCGGTACCGTTCGTTCTTCGAGGACACCTGCAACGGCATCCTGATATACGAACCTGTCGACGAAGGCGGAGACTACCTCATCACGGACGCCAACAGGGTGACGGCGGACCTCCTCCGCACGAGCCGGGCCGGCCTGGTCGGCAAGCGGCTGTTCGAGGAGTTCCCCGACCTCTCGACCCCCGAGATCCGCGCGCTCCTCCCGCGAATCCTGACGACGGGGCGGCCCGAGGTCGTCGCGCCGCTCCGGTACCGGGAACGGGACGACTTCCCCCTGATCTCGCACTACGTCTTCAGGCTCCCGTCGGGGGAACTCGCCTCGTTCATGATAGACGTCTCCGAGGTGCTGGAGGGAGCGGAAGGTCTACAAGGCGCTGTGGAGGACGCTCCCGACGGATCAGACTGCGACTGCGAGGATCCCGGTCCCCTCAGCCTGATCTGAGCGGCGGGGTCGTGCGCATAGTGGACCGTCGGCTCCATGTCGCTTTCACTCCGGACGACGCCGGGAGCCGGCCCGAGCCACATCGAAAGCGGGCTTCATTCTGAGAGCGGATATCCGGAGAGCGGCGGAGCTCTCCCGGACAGGAATCCATTCGCAGCATCACTCCACGGATCCGCACCAGATCCTCATCCGCTGCGCGTAGGGGGTGATACTCCGCGTTTTCGGGTCCTGTCGCCCCGGCCGTTTGGTGGAACAGATCTTCTCGGTATATTAATCAAGGGGGTCTTTGATCCACAGAGAATCGCGCCTTTAAGAGATGCCATCGTCGATTCTGGTAGTGGCATAAAATTAGAGGTGAAGTGTGAAAGTAGGAGTCATAGGAGGAACCGGCGGGCAGGGCCTCGGCATCGCCCTCCGGTTTGTGCAGGCGGGCGAAGACGTGATCGTCGGCTCGCGGACGGTCGACAAGGCCGAAGCGGCCGTCACGAAGGTCAAGGAGATCCTCGGCGACGTCAGGAACATAAGGGCCGGTGCGAACCCTGACGTGGCGAAAGATGCCGACGTCCTGATCCTCACCGTGC
>DUGU01000224.1 GCA_013331215.1 Methanoregulaceae archaeon | reverse complement strand
GGTCGACCTGTTCGGCCGAGGTGGTGGCAGGAAGGCCGCGCGGGACCACGGTGTCCCGTACCTTGGGGCGATCCCCCTCGACCCTGAGATGATGAAATCGGGGGACGAGGGGCGGCCGTACATCCTCCAGCGGGCCGACTCTCCCACCTGGAAGGCGGTCGATGGCGTGATGGAGAACCTGGTCGCCGAGGTCGAGTCCTGAATCCGCGTCGTGCGGATTAGGGACCTCTTTTTCTACTCTGTCCAAGGACGCGGCCCGACGATCCTGATACATACCGCGTTGAGCGCGGCATCTGGATGCAAATTCGGGAGCGGCTCTGAGTCTCTCCCATTTCCTTCCGGACTATCGCGGCTCACGCGGCCGGCAGGGTGAAGAAGACGGTTGACTCCTCGCCCGGCGTCGATCACTCAGCCCTCGCGGACCTCGCGGACGATCTCTGCGGGCAGGATCCGGCTCACCGTTCAGGCATCCGCAGGCAGTCGTCGGAGTGAAACCGGCCGTCGCCGGCGCAGAACGCCGGCAGGCCCGGGCCGGCGATCGTTTTTCCGTCCCGCTCGGCCACGGCGCATCGCTGGTTCAGCGCGAGGAGGAGCGGGAGCGGTTCGAGGGCGCGGAGCTCGCCGGGAAGGCCCCAGCGGTACGCCTCGCGGACAGCCCTGTCAAGCGCGGCCAGGGCGTCGCGGAGCCGGTTTGCGCCGGGGAGCTCGAGCGTCCGGTAGAACTCGCCCAAGCGACATCAGGGGCGTCTCGCGGATCTCGGCGCGGACGCAGCGGAAAATTTCATCAGGTTAATATCCCGTCACGAAGAGCGATACTAGATGTCCTACGTAGAGAGGGCCGAGCTCTATCGCCGGATCGAAGAGGCCCGGAGCCGGCCCCTCGTCACATATGTCACCAGCTCGCGTCCTCAAGCCGAAGGTGTCATCGCATCCGATGTCATCCCCGAGCTGTGTCGGCAGATCCTTGCGATTCCGAGGGACATAAAAAAGGTCGATCTTCTTATCGTCAGCAGGGGGGGCGACGCCATTGTTGCATATCGAATCATCTCGCTATTACGCGAACGATTCGACGAGATCGGCGTGCTCATTCCGTACGAAGCCTACAGCGCCGCGACGCTGCTCGCCCTTGGCGCGAATGAGATCGTGATGCACCCGTTCTCAAACCTGGGCCCGGTGGATCCTCAGCTCCATGTTGTCAGGAACATGGAGGGGCGACAGGAGAAACTCGATTTCGCCTCGGAAGATCTTGCTCATTTCATGGATTTTGTCTCCAAGGATGTGGGCATCTCCGACCAGGAACAGAAAGAACGGGCATTTGAACTGGTTGCCAAGGAAGTCGGAGCGGTCCCGATTGGTACAGCAAAGAGGAGCTCCAATCTTACCCAATCCCTCGGCCAGAAACTACTTCAGTCCCATATGGATGATCATAGTAAAGTCAAGACAATATCCGATGTTCTGAACAAATCCTTCTTCCATCATGGCTATCCTGTCGGCCGGAAAGAAGCCAAAGAGATCGGTCTGAGCGTCATCATCCCGGACGAGAGACTTGAGGCGTTCATGTGGCAGGTCTGGGAAGATATCGAAGCGGAGATGGAATGTCGAAAACCGTTCAACCCGTTCGACATAGTGATGGCTGATCCGCAGCTCTCCCAGGCGATTCGACCTGTTCAGCAGCTTCAACTACCCGCCAACACTCCGCCTCAATTCGTGGCTCAGATCTTTCAGCAGGCCATGTCGCAGATCCAGGCGCTCTCATTACCTCCCATTGAACATCGGGTCATCTCTGCGATCGTTGAGAGTCGGAGGGCTCGGAGTGAATTCCGGTCCACGAGGTTGATCAGCGCCGTCCGTATGCCGGACCTCAACATTAATATCAACATCGCTCCTATGTCACAAGGCTGGGTACAATATCCCGGGGTTCAGGGGGGTGAAGAGGAGTGCGTCCGCGACTGACTGATGTTGGGTACACGACGGAGGAGACGATCGAGAAACCGGTAGGGCCGTACCGGATCCAATCCTCGGAGTCCTCGATCTCGGTCATGCAGACGTCTGATGCCTTCGGCATCGCCGGGTCGATTATGATTGCGCCTCCGATTCGCTATCCTATGATCAGAGAGAGAAACGAGGCATCCTGTCGGTCACAGAACGACGATTTCGAGATGCTCGTGCAGCGGCACAAGAGGACACTCGATCTCCTCTCCCGATAATTCATCCTTCTTTTATTACGACGGAACGCAGCCAGGATTCGACCGCGCTTCGCGTCATCCGTGCTTCTGCGACATCACGGACAACGCGGTTGTTCTCTTCATCGGAGCTCGCAATCCGGTATCGCTCCGGAGCCCGGCGGAGAACCAGAGCCGGCAGCAGGAAGGCCATCCGTTTGTTGCCCTGGACGAAGGGGTGGCCCGTCGCGATCTGGTGCAGAAGGAACGCGGCCTGTTCAAGGGGATCGGCGAACTCGCGATAGAATTCCAGTGCAAAGTCGAGGTTCCCGGGGAATAGCAGCTGTCCTCCGGTGCCCAGATCTTCGGGAGCGTCGCTCGCCGCGATGACACGCTTGTGGTACTCAATGACGATGTCGACGGTGAGCGTGAGTGGATCCATACCAGGCTCATCACGTGTTCGCGGCAGGTTCCTCTGGCAATATGGCTACCTGACGCGGCGCCACCAGGCACTGCAGCACGAACCGCTGCGCCGTCGCCGGCGCGATCCCGCGGTCCACGAGGTGCCCGTGCAGGTCTGCGATCCGGTCCGCCGCCTCCTTGGTCAGCTCGACCAGGTTGTTGCCGAAGATCGGCTTCGTCGGCTCGGCCGCGAGGAATGCGAGCGACCGCCACATCTCCGGCAGCTGCTCCAGCTTCACCGTGTCGAGCGATTCGCGCTGGAGGTTCCAGTTGTAGACCACGAACTCGTCGAAGTTGCAGAGGACCACGTACTCGGTCCGGTCCCGGTACGCGTTGTCCCAGTACGCCTTCGCCTGCGCCACGACCCGGTCGAGATTCACGCCCCGGCTCTTCATCTCAATCAGGACGTGGCCCGGCCAGAGCAAGTCCGCGAACGTGGTGGTCCGGTCGATCCGGATCCGGTGCTCGAAGGTCGCGCCGGCCTCCACGGCGCCCGCGTGGCCGAACGCCCGGAACAGATGCGTAAGAAAGGTCTGCGCCTCGCTCTTCTCGTCGCCCTTCAGCCCCTGCGCGAACGCCACGAACTCGGCGAGGCGGGTCTCGTCCATCGTGATAGTGGTCGCCGTCGTACCCGTTATGGGTTGCGACCGGAGTTCGTCTGCGCGGCCGGGAGGGCGAAGGAAAACGTCGAGCCCATGTCGGGAGAGATCGAACTGTTCCAGTACCACCCGTACGCTTCGAGAGATCGTCCTGTCGACGGCACTCAGGCGGGGACGGGCAGTCCATCCCCCGTACCGCCGCTGAGATCCCCCTATGCCGTTGAAGAGCTGACGTCTCGGTGCCGTCACACAGCACCCCGCCGGACCCGTGTTCCGATGCAGGCCCGACAGGCGAGGGCCGGTGCTGCATACACTGCGACCCGATATACCGTTTGTGGTCGGGCCGTCATCACCCCTGCCGCCGCGTCGACGAATCCGGCCTAGCTGGCCGACATTCCGTCGATTGGGATATGCGTTGCGGACGGCGTGATCGTTCCTCGCCGGTCTCGGTACGGTCGGCCGCATCCACAACAAGCAAATCTGCAGAACGGCATGAACCTCAGTAGCCCTCGTCCGCTCGTGAGACGGTCTGAGGCGAACGCGGGTCAGCGAGAAGCGAAGAGAGGCGAAATCCAGCACCAGCCGATGCATGCCTGGAGCGTTGCGGGGTTGTTCTTCCCCCCCCCCCCNNCGCGA
The DNA here is from genome assembly GCA_013331215.1 of Methanoregulaceae archaeon. GTDB lineage: Archaea > Halobacteriota > Methanomicrobia > Methanomicrobiales > Methanospirillaceae > UBA288 > UBA288 sp11384u. The sequence continues at coordinate 177 of DUGU01000224.1, read as the reverse complement.
AGGCCCTGCCGCTCTCCGCCGTCCGCGCCCACAACGTATTTATCGGAACACGGACTTGGGCAGCACTGTCTCTTGTCCGCCTCTCAGCCGGGCCGCTTTGACGCGAACGGAGGCGAATGATGCATACCTCGGCGGTCGAGTACCTCGATGCAGAGGCGGGGGGGGGGGAATGCCCCC
>DUGU01000337.1 GCA_013331215.1 Methanoregulaceae archaeon | reverse complement strand
CCGTACAGGCCGGTCGAGATCATGGGAATGCTGATCACGATGCAGAAGAAGACCAGCAGGAGCCAGGGGAGCGCGGCCCGCCCGATCGGCATCACACCGGCCGGCATGTCTGCGCGCTTGGCCAGGACCGGTTTGCCCTGGACGACACGGAGCAGGAGCATGACCGCGATCGCGACCAGCCCCGAGAAGACGCCGACCAGCCCGATCGCCGAGACCGGGAGGATACGGACGAAGAGGATGGCCGAGAGGCCGAGCGTGAGGCCGGCCACGAGGCCTGGCACGAGACCCTTCCTGACTCCATTCCACCCGTCCGCGATATAGAGCATCCCGAACGCGAACCCGGTCGAGATGACGGGGAGGAAGAGCGAGATCTGCGAGCCGAGCGCAGCGAGATCAAGATTGAAGACCTGGGCCGGGAGCGTGATCGGGACCGCGAGCAGCGAGAACGAGGTGAGCGGGTCGTACCCGAGGCAGGGGAGCGCGACGGCGGCTACCGGCGAGAAGCCGAGCGCGAGCATGATCGGCGGGAGCATCGTGACCGGTGTGGCCCCGATCGAGACAAGGAAGGAGCCGAAGCCGACGTTGAGGAGCATCACCTGCTCGTAGCGTTCGGCCGCGACGAGGCGGATATACTCGGTGATCGAGGTGATAGCGCCGGTCACATCCATCATCGTGACCTGGAGGATGGTGAAGAGAACCATCAACGAGATCCCGAACGAGGCGAGGATCCCGTTCGCCGTGGCGAGCAATGCGATCGCGGGCGAGGTCGAGAAGAAGAGGACGGCGATCATGACGGTCAGCACCCAGCCGATAAAGCCCATCAGGGTCCCCGACTGCTTGAGGAGCACGAGCCCGACGAAGATAACGAGGATGGGCAGGATGGCCAGGAGGAAGGCTGTGAGGAGGTCCACGGTGATCGCCTGTGTGGTGTAGTACTGTGCTATACTGTCGCTTAAACGATGCCAATGGCGGGGGGATAACAACGGCTGTCACTTTCACACCGCGATCCTCGCCTCTCATATCCTTCCGCGGCGATTCTTGATCGCCCCCCGGCCGAACCTTGGCCGGGGCCGCATCGGATCTCTTCTTGGTAATACACGGCCGGAGCCGCAGGCGCAGCAAGGGAGGGTACCGCCCTGCCACGCGTTACCTGTCTCATCAGCGAGGTGGATCAGGCAGAAACCGGAGCGCCGCGCCTGACTGCGTCATACTCGTTCCGGAGCCCCGGCGGAAGCATGGAGACCGCGAGCATCACCCCAATCGGGATCAGGATCATGTCGTCGAGGTGGCCGACGAACGGAATGAAGTCGGGGATGAGATCGATCGGACTCGCGACGTAGGCGAGGGTGGCGATCATCACGGCCTTCGCCGCGATCGGCACGCGGGGGTCGCGAACGCCGATGAGGAGCATCTCGAGGGATCCCCGAAACCGCCGCAGTCGTGAGTTCAGCGTGGTGAGCCGCCGCACGGTCTTGATCAGTCCCATGTGGGATCTGTTTGACGAGCCGGAATATGGATGTACAGTATGCGGCAATAGGCATTACCGGGATACGAAAGGTCCGTAGAGACCGAAGTATTTATTGCAATCAAGACCTACAGGAGGGTCCGGAGAGTGACCCCGTGACGCAACGATGGACGACTATACCAATCCTCTTCATCGCTCTCCTGTTGTGTGTGAGCGCTGTCTCCTCGAGCGAAATCCAGAGCGCGACCGACGACAGAACGACGTTGCGCGTCTTTACCGCGGCGACGGAGAACTCGCTCGTTCAGGTGGCGAGCAACGCCCCCTCCCCCGCGGGCCAGCCATCATGGATCGGTCTCTTCGTCCTCCTGTTCGGCGGACTGCTCGCGGGACTCTGGCTCGTCGTAGGCCTGCTCTTTCTTCTGGAGACGATCAACGATACACGGCCGCGCCCATCACCGACTGAGTATCATCCGTCTCCGAACCGGAGCAGATATGACGAAACGGCGCCGGCGGATTGACTCTGACGACAGCGACAGGGCGAACTCCGGTCAGGTTCATACCAATGGTCACGGTCGCCTGCCGACTGACGGCGATTACCGATGCTTTCGGGTATTCGATCATGACCGACATCGCATTGAAATCGCCCGCGAAAAAGGAGGACGGCTGGAGCGGTATTCAGAGGTCATCGAAGAGCCAGTCGACGTCGGGGAAGTCGATCCTCCCGTTGCCATTGCAGTCGAACGCGGCCATAGGCTCGTTCGCCGCGATCCATGACATCCGGTTGAAGTAGAGCACGATGTCGGCGAAGTCCTTTCTTCCGTTCCCGTTCACGTCATCGAACAGTCCAACGCCATCCGTATCTGTCAGGCTACCGGCACCATCCGGAGCCAGGACGACCTCCGGTTCGGGAGCAACGGAAAAACCTGGTTTCGGTGAGAACCGGTGTCGGCGACGTAGACGTTACCCGCGGAGTCGGCGGCGAGGCCCCGGGGATAGTTGAACTGGCCGTTGCCCGAGCCGGATTCACCCCACGCAGCGAGATGTCCGCTCGTCGAGTTGAATAACCGAGTCCGGTTGTTATTCGTGTCGGTGACGTACACGGTGCCCTGCGTGTCGACAGCAACGCCTCGGGGAGAGTTGAACTGCCCGTCGCCGGAGCCGTACGTTCCCTACGTGGTGATAAGGGTGCCGTTCCGGGTGAATGTCCGGGTCCGGTGATTTTCCATGTCGGAGACGTTGACGGTGCTTCCGGCATCGACGGCGATGCCCCTGGGATAGGCGAACAGTCCGTAGTCCAAGCCGTATGTCCCCCACTTGGTCACATAAGTGAACCTATCAACAACCGCGACAGACTGGATACAACAGGCCGGCAGGAGCACGGCGCAGAAACAGACAACCAATCTCATATGGGTATACTTAATCGCGTCGGTAGAGATGCATGAGATATTAACGGTTATCGTAGACTTCCATGGTTCGCTATCAGCATTGCAGTGTCCCGGCTCATCCGGGATCGGACGAGCGGAAAGAGGCTGGAAAACCTAGGTCTAGCGATAGAAGGGGGCCGCAGGGAAGCTGTACAGACGTTGCCGGCCCATTGCCAACCTCCGTTCGCGCATGATAATGCGAAAAGAAGTGCTGCTATGGGGATTCGAACNNTGGCCGGACTACACTATAGCAGCAGACGAACCAGGATATTTGGGCGGATAAAAAGATATAGGTTGTGCCGCCCTCTCAGTCGATCGGGGTTCCCGACCGGGAGGTAGCGGTCTTGAAGGCGGACATCAGCTGGCGCGTGACCGGCCCTGGCCGACCGCTCCCAATCGTCCGGCCGTCGATGGTCACGATCGGCCCTACCTCGGCCGCAGTGCCGGTCACGAAGACCTCGTCGGCCGAGTAGAGGTCGAAGTAGCCCATGTTCCGCTCGACGACTGTGATCCCCAGGTCGGCCACGCACTCGAGGGCCACGAGGCGCGTGACCCCGCGCAGATTGTTGAGGGTGGGAGGGGTGACGATCTCGCCGTTTTTGACCACGAAGATGTTGTCGCCCGAGCCCTCGGAGAGGTAGCCGTTCGTATCGAAGAAGATCGCCTCGTCCC
>DUGU01000190.1 GCA_013331215.1 Methanoregulaceae archaeon | reverse complement strand
GTTCGTCGACGCGCCGGGGCATGTCGCTGACCTCGCATGGTAACGGGCGTCGGGCTACGCGATCCGGACGGAGCGAGGACTGTGAGGACTGCATTGGCCGGATCAACTTCGCCGACGCGGTCCGGCTCTTCAATCACCTCCGACTCGTTTTTCATCACCGATCTCCCCCCGCCATCACTTTCACACCGCGACCGTCGCTCCTCATATCCCCGGCCGTCGAGATCTGATCGCCAGCCGCCATGAGTGTGGCGGCGGCGCCACATCGGAGTGTCTGATCGTTCGATGGAGGCGGACGCGCCCCTCCTCTCTCCCCGGTACCGTCGAGGCGGCGGACGAGGTCTGGACCCCCCTCCTTCTCTTGATTGTTGTTGTGTCGGGGCCCCGGCCGACCTCGAGCGTCACCGGCGCCTTCGTCATGAGATGGGGGCCGGCGTGACGGCACCGGCACCGGGGGCTCGACTTCACGGACTCACCCTGCTCTTCAACGACCCGTACTGCATAAAGAGCAGAGGAGTCTCCCTGCTCCGCGTATCCCCATTTCGGAAGCGAGCGTATTTCGCAGAAAAAAATACTGCGGCATCGGTACCGGCGGCACGATGGAAGGCTTCTCCTGTATTCCGATAAATTCCGGGCGCGCCGCAGCGGGGGTTCCGCGGATGAAGACCCCCTCATGATAGTGCTTTTGTGCGTCGGGCGGTATTGGTATTTCCGTTGCGTAGGAATGCCAGCGGGCGCTGAGATCATCGCGGGTCATGGTGAGCCGCGAACCGAGAAGGTACGGATCTTCGAGGTACACGTTCCGGTCGTCCAGCCCGATGACGACCATGTAATCCCCCACGGTCCGGGTGTTCTCCCACATACCGTTCAGCGCCGTGTAGTGCTGCGCGCGGAGGATGACCGGAATGCCCTGTCGAAGGGCCGATTCGAGGTCGGTAGACGTGAGATTCTCTTTCCACTCGCATCGAATCCCATCTGTTTTGCGACCCGTACGATGTCCCAGGAGTACGTCCCGTGGGCGGACGACGTATTCAGCATGGTCCGCATGTCCGTTTCGGACGAATTTTAACCGTAACAACAGAGGACTGCCTGGTACGACGATGCGCCGCAGGAATAGTACTCCGCCTGCCGGACATCCGGGACGCCCGCGAGCGTGAGCGACATCGTTCCGGCAGATGTCGCGGCGGGTGATGCGGGGTTTATCCGTGCAGCAGAGGACGAGGGAGACGTGCCCGCGCAGCCTGCGGCAAAAAGCATGCAAGAGATGACGATGAACGAGAAAGACCCGTATAGCGCGGAGTTCACAAGCGAGTAATCGTTACTCTCACGGTATCAGGATTATGAAGCGCTCGTGAAGCATCTCCGGGACATTCATGTATTCTTCGGACCGCTCTCCCTTCTTCCCCCCCATCTCGATCGGCGACGAATCCCGTTCCGGCCCCCGTTCGGTGCCCTCTCTTCGCGTTGCACGGCCAGCTCCTGGAGGTTTCCCGCAATCTGTCTGTTTCAGGGTGCCGGCGGTCCCACCGTCCGGAAAAATAGTGGGCCGAACAAAAAAGGATTATACAACGAATGGTATCAATCGTTTCGTCCTCTTCATGTACCGGATATAATCGTCACCGAGTTCCGAGATCAGGAACTTCTCTTCGATCCGAATGCGGTATCCGATGGCCAGGCCGGCCAGTACTGCTATCACGAGGGTTCCGGCCCAGGACTGCAGCGCCACTCCTATTCCGGTAACGGTCAGAAACATTCCCGAATACGACGGATGGCGGATGAATCGATATGGGCCGTTGTCCACAACTTTCTGGTTCTCCTGCACGCTGACGGTCAGCGTGAAGAAACGCCCGAGAGTAAAAAATGCCCATTGCCGCACGAGAATGCCGGCAACCATGAGAACGACCCCGGGATAGAAGAGCCAGTCGGGCAGAACGGCGATAGTGTTTATCGCGAGCAGGAATGCAACGATGAGCGAGACGTATAACGACAGACGGAGGAACAGGTTCGAACCCTTGTCGTCTCTCTTTATCGGCCCGCCACCATGTCGTACCTTCAGGATGAATACCGCGTCGATAACCTCGAACATAATCCAGAGCACGATCACCGATACGAACAGGACTGTCTCGAAGGTTGTGGGAAATAACGGCATTATCGACATTCATCCTGTAATTATTGCATAATTAGTTCTGTTGTTAGAACCTCTCTCCAATTCGGGCTTCTTTTTCTTTTACGGCGATGCGGAGCCTGACGTATGGTAGGGACACGGCATGAGAGAAAAAACCGGTGGTGAAGGTCCGATCGATTACCGGCCGTCCGGCATTTTCATTGACGACACGCTATCCCCCCGACTGCTGCCTTTCATCTCTCTCTCTCTCTTCTGCGAGGCCCCTCTGCATGAACTTCGAAGTCGACCGGGCCGGCCGGCCGGCGTGCCAAGGCGCACCCGGAGCGCGGCCGGATTCCAAGCGGGAAGCTACGATAATGTCGCGTCCGAGGTGAAAGGGGGAGAGGGGTCCCGGATGTCCGACCTCGCTGCCCTATTAATGCTCCTGTATCGCCCCTTTCGCCCCTTTCTCCACATAGGACATGTCCCGTCCGGTCGTGCTGCTGCGTTCGATCAGACCTCGCTTCTCGAGATTGGCAAAGTCCTCCGAGGCCTGATACTTCGAGGCACCGAAACCTTTCTGAAAGTCGTTGTTGGTGATCCGGCCCTGGTGACGGATCCCCTTGACAATGCCGATCTGGCGGCCGGCAGGATCCCGCGATCGGAGGTATTCGATACTCAAGATATCTGAGCGGAAGGTGACGAGGCGTCCCTGTTCCTCACTGAACACAGGCAGAGGCACTCTCGCATTCTCCCCTGCCTCCTGCATTCTTTGGTTCCCGCTCCCCACCTTTCGACCAGAGCCAGCTCGTAGAACACGGTCGCGATCCCGATATTCCGAAGCACCGACCTGTGCGGCCGCGAGAGCTCCACGAGCGTGATTCCGTGTGGCATCCCTTCGGGACTCCGGCCGTCGATCCGATCCTCGTGAACCCGTATCTCGACAGGTGACGAGAGGGTATAGTCCCGATGGCAGACTGCGTTGACCACCGCATCGCGGACTCCACCAGGCGGGAACTCCCCTGTCTTTGAACGGGTCGTGCCGCCGGAGCTCCACAATCATCGCTTCGGTTTCGACCGGTCGGAGTCCGACGTTATCCGAACCCGAGTATGGTCACCTGACCGCTGTCGGTCACCGCGACCTCGACGAGGTACTTGTAGTCCCGGCCGATATCGGGATCGGCTCGCTTGATCACGGCGCAGACATCGACGACCTCGACCTTCGACCTGAGCCCGTTCAGTATGGCCCGCATTGTCCCGCCCGACGAGATGACGTCGTCCACGATCACGACTTTCATGCCCGGCTCGAGGCCATTGATGTAAAGTTTCGTCGGCTCCTCCTTGTGGTCGGTTTCCTGGAGGATCGTGCATTCGCCCTCGAGCCCGAACGTGCGCTTCCGGATGATGTTCAGCGGGATATCGGTCATGAGCGAGAGCATGCTGCCGATATGAATCCCCATCGCCTCGGGGACGACGAT
>DUGU01000104.1 GCA_013331215.1 Methanoregulaceae archaeon | reverse complement strand
TGGTTAAAATGACACTATACCCTAGAATATACTATTTTTCCCCCGATTCCGGGTCTCGCCGTCCGCCGCCGTTCGGGCCGCGCATCTCCACGGGTTCGACTCGGTCTCCGTTCCGAATTCCGACGGAAATCGGGCTGTTTGGCAAACGGCTACCGCTCCGCCGATAATAAGAGAAAGGTTATATGCGGGGCGGGTACAGGTAAGATATACGTACCCAGTACGTCCGACCGGCCCACGTGGTGCGGCCCGTCGTCCAGACCCTGTACCGGCTGTCGAACACCGAAATCCCATGAGGAGATTCAATTGTCGAAAGTTATTGAGATATCCCCCACCACACGACATGAGGGACATTCGAAGCTCGTCTTGAAGGTCGATGATCAAGGGATCATCGAGCGCGGTGACTGGCTCTCCATCACGCCGGTCAGAGGCATCGAGCGGCTCGCGGTCGGAAAGACCTACGAGCAGGTGCCGAAGATCGCGTCCCGCGTCTGCGGTATCTGTCCGATCGCCCACACCCTTGCGGCCGTGGAAGCGATGGAAGCCTCGATGGGCGTCTTCATCCCCGACGACGCCTATCTGCTCCGTGTCATCCTTCAGTGCGCGAACCGCGCTCACTCGCACGCGTTGCACAACATCCTGACCCTCCCGGACATGTACATCCCCGGGACCGACGTCAAGATCAACCCGTTCACGCCCGAGGAGCCCGTCCGGTCGGTCGCGAAGCGGATCCAGCGGATCCGTGAGATCGCCCAGACCATCGGCGAGATCTCGGGTGGCGAGTGCATCCACCCGAGCAACCCGCGGATCGGCGGTCTGTACAAGAACGTGACGCCCCGCGCGGTCTCGAAGATGTACGACCTCGCGAAGGAGGGCCTCGCGCTCTCTCGCGACCAGATGGAGTTCATGATCGCGGTGCTGCGGAACTACCAGCGGCGCGACTGGGCCGAGGTCGGCGGCATGAAGGTCGACATCCCCGAGAAACTCGGGTACCACAACCAGGGCTACATGGCCACGGACCCGATCTACGGCTCCTCGAGCCTGGACGAGAACCCGAAGTGGGACCCCGCCCGCTGGAACGAGACCCGCCCCTGGGACTGGTATATGGGCGAGCTCGAGATCACGGACGACTACCCGGAGTACCCGATCGGCGGCACCACCCCGAAGGGCGCCAAGGCCTGGCCCCAGATGGAGGCCTGCACGGGCGTACCGCTCTACGACGGCCAGCCGGTCGNNGAGAAGGGCACCGTCGGCCAGCAGATCGCCCGGCAGATGGAGTACCCGGATACCTTCTACAAGATCATCGAGGCACTCGACGCCCTGAACCCCTCGGCGTCGGTGATGGCGGACGAGATCCCACAGGGCGACGGCTCGCTCGGCTGGGCCGCCAACGAGGCCCCGCGCGGATCGGACGTCCACCTCGCCCGTGTCAAGAACGGCCGCGTCGAGTACTTCTCGATGCTCGTGCCCACCACCTGGAACTTCCCGACCTGCAGCCGCGCCCTCACCGGTGCACCGTGGCAGCTGGCTGAGGTCGTGATGCGCGGATACGACCCCTGTGTCTCGTGCGCGACGCACATGATCGTCGTGGACGAGAAGAACAGGCTCGTGGCGGAAAAGCTGATCGACTAGGTCCGGTAATGCTGTTCCCACGGATCGTGGTGGCGGGGTGCGGCAACCCCCTCTTCGCGGACGACGGCTTCGGCCCGGCCGTGATCGAGGCGCTGCAGGAGGTCGACCTGCCCGACGACGTCAAGGCGATCGACGCCGGGCTCGGCGGCCCCCACTTTGTCTTTACCCTGCTCGATCCCGAGGTCACCGAGCGGCTGATCATCATCGACTGCGCGGACTTCGGGGGAGAACCCGGCCAGCTCGCGCGGCTGAACGTGGAGGACCTGCCTCCGGGCGCCTATCGCGACGCCCACTCGTGGGACCTCGCGGAGCCGCTGCAGCGGATCAAGGACCGGGTCGAGATCACGATCATCGGGTGCCAGCCCGGACGCGTCAGCGCGCCAGAGTTCGAAATGGGGCTCTCTGAAGAGGTCGAATCGGCGGTACCGAGGACGGTAGCGCTCATACTCAATGAGATAGGAGTCGAGAATGGGACTCTTTGAGAGGATTCTAGCCATCTTCAAGAAAAAGGACGTCACGGTGGAGACATCGCGGACGGACGCCTCGAAACCAACAGCGCCGGGCGCTTCCCCCACGGAAGCGGTATCGGCCGAACGTGCACCGGTGGTGGAGGGGCAGAGGCCTGCCATCCCCCCTGATGAGAAGGTACCGACAACGGCACAATCCGATAGAAAGGAGGTAAAACCTGTGTCTGATAAAATTACCGCCGGCCACGTGCACATGAGTGGATGCACGGGCTGCGAGGTTGCGATAGCTGATAACTACGAGGGGCTCCTGACCCTGCTCGACAGGTACGTCGACTGGGTGTACGACCTGACCCTCGCCGACGTCCGGCACATCCCCGAGATGGATGTCGCGCTCGTCGAGGGCTCGGTCTGCATCAACGACCACCTCTCGGTCGAGGAGATCCGCGAGACCCGCGAGAAGTCGAAGATCGTCGTGGCGCTCGGCGCCTGCGCCTGCTCGGGCAACATCACGCGCTTTGCGCGCGGTGGCCAGCAGAACCAGCCCCAGCACGAGAGCTACGTCGCCATCGGCGACCTGATCGACGTCGACGTCTACATCCCCGGATGTGCGCCGACCCCCCAGCTGATCCGGAACGTCTGCGTTGCGGCGTATCTCCTGCTCAAGGGGAACGACGACCAGAAGGCGCTGGCGGGAGCATACCTCAAGCCGCTGATGGCCGTCGCGAAGTGCGACCCGGCCCCGACGGGCTGCGGCCACGCCTGCGGCTGCGACCTGATCGTCGGCGTGATCAACCAGGGCCTCTGCATGGCCTGCGGCGCCTGCGCCGCGTCCTGCCCGGTCCGCGCGATCACGATGCAGTACGGCAAGCCCAACATCGACCGCGAGCTCTGCATCAAGTGCGGCGCCTGCTTCAACCAGTGCCCGCGCAGCTGGTACTCGTTCGACGTTGTGAACCAGTACGAGTCGATCATGGAGACGATCGACGCCGCGATGGCACCCTGAGGTGACGAGAATGGTTCAGGACAATTTCCTTGGAAACTACACATCCTGTGTCGCCGCGCGCAGCACCAACCGGGGCATCCTTGCGGGATCACAGGACGGCGGCATCGCGACGGGTACGCTCGCGTTTGCGCTCGAAGAGGGCATCATCGACGGCGCCATCGTCTCGGTGATGGACCCGTCGGAGCCGTGGAAGCCGGTGCCCATCGTGGCCACGAGCCCCGAGGAGCTCTACATGGCCCGGGGCACGAAGTACAGCCTCTCGCCGAACCTCTCCCTGATCAAGGAGGCGACGCGGAGCTACGGTCTCGACAGGGTCGGCATCGTCGGCGTCCCCTGCCAGATGCAGGGTCTGCGCAAGGGCCAGCTCTATCCGGTCGGCCTCCGCGACGTCCCCGACAAGATCGCGCTGGCGGTCGGTATCTTCTGCATGGAGAACTTCCCGTACCAGTCGATCATCCAGCTCGTGGAGGACCACGGGAACACGAAGCTCGAGAACGTGGTCAAGCTCGACATCGGCAAGGGCAAGTTCTGGATCTACACCGAGCGCGGTGCGGTCGTCCAGCTGCCCCTGAAGATCACGCACAAATACGAGCAGCCCGGCTGCC
>DUGU01000059.1 GCA_013331215.1 Methanoregulaceae archaeon | reverse complement strand
GCCGTCGTTGACCCCCGGCAGCACGACGGCCGCCGCGTACAGGTCGATCGCGCCCGCGAGCTCCTCGATCACCCCGATCGATGCCTCGGGGGTCGGGTCGTGCATGTAATCCCGTCGCAGGACCGGGTCCGAGGCGAAGACCGTGAACGAGACCTCGGCGAGCCCGTGGTCGACCAGACGGCCGGCCACGGCGGCCTCGTCGAAGCCCTTGCCCGAGGTATACCCGATGTGGAGCGGGGCCTCGATCGCGGCGAGCACCTCCACGAGGTCGTCGAAGGCCGGGTAGCAGCTCGGGTCGCCGCCCCCGCTGATCGTGACGCGGTCGATCTCGTCGTCGACGAGCTGGAGCCGACCGAGCGTCTCTTCGGCCACGTCGCGGAACGACCGGAAGCCCGGGTAGGACTCGCGGACCATTCGGGTGCAGTAGTCGCAGCCCTTCCGGAACGGGAGGCAGTGCCGGCACCCGAGCGGTTCGGGGTCCCGGACGTGCCGGAAGTAGCAGTACGAGCAGAAGCCCCGGCAGTCGAGCCCGGGCCGTCCGCCGATATCCACGATCAGCTGGCCCATCACCAAGAGATCGGCGGGCGGGGTGAAAAGGGGTTCGATTCAGCAGGTGCCGCGGACCCGGAAGACGGCGCCGAGAGCGCGGAACGCGTCCTCGATCTCGTCGAAATTCGGGACATGGTTCTCGCGCAGGATCCGGAGGCCGGCGCGGATCGAGTCGCCGCCGGCGAGGCACCCGACGATCATCTTGTCCGTGTGCTGGCTGAACCGGACGATCTCGTTCGCGAGGTGAGCCGGGTCCATGGTCGCGGACGGCACGGCGATGACGATCGCGATGTCCCAGAGGTCGTCCCGCCTGAGCAGGGTGTCGAAGACCCGGGCGAACCGGTCCGCCCCCGCGTCCCCGATCAGGTCGAGCGGGTTCTGGTGGTTCCACTCGTCGGGGAGGAGGACGTCGAGCTCGGCCAGCAGCTCGGGCGGCAGGGTGATCAGGTCCACGCCCCACTCCTCGGCGTAGTCGGACGAGAGGACGGCAAGGCCGCCCGCGCTCGTGACTACGACCGCCCGGCGGCCCTGGGGGTATCCCTCGGAGCCGAGCAGCTCCGCGATCTGGAACGCGTCCGAGAACGATTCGACCGCGATCACGCCGGCCTGCTCGAACGCGCCGCGGTAGACCGCGTAGTCGCCCGCAAGCGAGCCCGTGTGAGAAGAAGCGGTGGCGCGCCCCTTGGTCGACGACCCGGACTTGAGCACGATCACGGGCTTCCGCTGCGTAACCCGTCGGACGACCTTGAGGAAACCGCACCCGTCCCGGATCTCCTCGACGTACATGATGATCGACTTGGTGTTGGCATCCTGCTCGGCGAACTTGAGATAGTCCTGGAACGTGAGATCGGACTGGTTGCCGACGCTGATCACGACCGAGAAGCCGATCTCCTCCGGGAGCGACCAGTCCACGACCATGGTGATCACGGCCCCGGACTGCGAGATGAACGCGATCGTGCCGGACTTCGGCGAGACCGGGTCGAAGGTCGTGTTGATCCCGTACGGCGGGAGCATGATCCCCAGGCAGTTCGGCCCGACCACACGGATCCCGGTCGCGCGTGCGTTCGCCATCACCTGCTCCTCGAGCAGCCGGCCCGCCTCGCCCGACTCGCGGAAGCCGGCCGAGAGGATCACGGCCAGCCGGACGCCGGCCGAACCCGCCTCCGCGATCACGCCCGGGACGAGTTCGGCCGGGACCGCGATCACGGCCATCTCCACCGGGCCCGGCACGGCCGAGAGCGAGGGGTAGGCCTGCCGCCCGAGGACCTCGTCGCGCTTGGGGTTGATCGGGTAGAGGGCGCCCTTGAAGGAGAGCAGGTTCCGAAGGGCCGCATACCCGACTTTTCGCGGGTCGGCCGAGGCCCCGACGACAGCGATCGCGCGCGGCAGGAAGAGATCGGCCGGTACCGCCTCGGGCTCGATGCACGGCACCTCGACGGGGGCGTCGTCCGTGTAGAGCCGGGCGTCCACTACCAGGGCACCTTTCTCGTAGAGCACGACCGGGTTCAGGTCGAACTCCACGAGCGTGCGATCGCTGTCGAAGAGGTCCGCTACGCGGGCGATCAGGTCGACGAGAGCCTCCTCGTCGAGCGGCGGGTAGTCGCGGTAGCCCCGGATCAGCCGATAGGCCCCGATCTGCCGGACCATCGCCCATATCTCGTCCCGGCTGAGCGGCAGCACCCGGACCACGACGTCGTGCAGGAACTCGACGAGCGTGCCCCCGAGACCGAAGGTCAGGACCTTGCCGAACGACGCGTCCGTCCGGCCGCCGACGATCAGCTCGAATCCCGGCCGTGCCTGGGCCGCGACGAGCACCCCCTCGATGCGTGCGCCCGGGACGCGGGTGGGCACGGTCTCGACGATCGTCTCGTACGCCGCGGCCGCCGCGTCGGAGGAGGCGACGTTCAGCACCACGCCGCCCGCGTCGCTCTTGTGGACCACGTCCGGCGAGACGATCTTCAGCACGACCGGGAACCCGATCCGGGCCGCGGCTTCTGCCGCCTCCTCGCGCGAGGCGGTGACCGCCGAGGCCGGTACCGGGACCCCGACGTTCCGCAGCAGTCGGTACGCGTCCTCCTCTTCCAGCAGTGTCTTTGCCATGACCGTCCTCCGGCTCACTCAGAGAGCCCCCGCGGAGAATAAAAGGGTATGGTCAGCCGTAGGTGTGGCCGGCCGCGACCCGGAACATCGCGTACATCACGACCACGTACGCAATGATCCGCACGATGAGGATCAGGAGCTCGGTCGAACTGATCCCGAGGAGAGTGAGGAGGTGTGTGATGGCGAAGAGACCGAAGGCGACGCCGACGAGCGCCTCGGTCTGTCGGCCGCTCCTGCGGTAGCCCCAGAGGCCGAGGGCGAAGATCGCTGTCGCAAGCACGAAGTTGACCAGGGGGATCAGATCGGCGGTGATGCTCACCATCGCGTGCACTCCTGGACGTTGGATGGAGCTCCGGGCATATCATCCTGCCGGAGGATACTGCCATCGAAGGCGGCATTCGTCTTCACCAGGCGGGTTCCCGGGCCACGAACCTGCCGGCTCCGCGCTCGCCGGCGAAGTCGTCGTCCTCGACGATCACTCTGCCCCCTGCGATCGTCATGACCGGCCAGCCCCGGACGCGCATCCCTTCGTACAGGCAGTAGTCGGCTCCGCCGTGGAGCGCAGCTGGCGACAGCGTGCGCTCGGCATGCGGGTCCACGAGCACGAGGTCCGCATCCGAGCCGACCCTGATCGCCCCTTTCTGCGGATAACATCCCAGGCATCTGGCAGGAGCCTCGCTCGTGAGTGCGGCCACGCGCGAAAGCGTGAGCCGGCCGCTGGCAACGCCCTCGGAGAGGAGG
>DUGU01000259.1 GCA_013331215.1 Methanoregulaceae archaeon | reverse complement strand
CTAGTTTGCCACTATACCCTAGATAAATAATCGGAGACCCTATCGGGAGTCTGGTGAGCCCAGGTGTTCGGTCGGGATGAAGAGGCGGGCGGCATCGCCGCGTGGCGCCGCGACCGGGTTGTGATCATTTCGGCCCTGATCGTAGCGGTCGTTGTCTTCCTGGCCGTCGTCATCGTCGTCATCGCCCCGCTCCAGGGCGGGACGATCCCGTCGACCGACCTATTTCAGGGAACGTTGGGGAACATCAGCCCCGCGTTCGGCCAGGAGATACCGCTGCAGGACGTCGGCCTCGGACCGTCGGGACGGTCGATCTTCATCGCGTTCGTGATGGAGACACATATGCTCTTCGCGAACCTGCAGCTCGGCGGATCGATCATCATCGTCGCGACGCTCCTCCTCTATACCCGGTATCGGCGCGAGCGGTATCAGAACCTCGCCCGCTCCATGACCCTCTTCAACCTGATCCTCTTCTCGACCGGCGCGACCTTCGCCGGCGCCGGCATGTTCTTTTTCATCTCCCTTTTTCCGACCTTCGCCTCGAACGCGTTCCACGTCTACTGGTGGCCGCTCCTTGCCGAGTCCATTCTCTTCGGCGTCGAGATCTTCGTCCTCTATACTTTCTGGTTCGCTTGGGGGAAGATCAGCAACCGCTGGCACCTCGTGCTCGGGTTCGTGTACATCCTGGATGTCTTCTTCCAGAGCCTCTCGATCGACATGCTCGCCGCAGGGATGCTGACCCCCGGCGTCAGCACGCTCACCTATTCCGCGGGGGGCATCCTCACCATCCCGTGGGACGAAGCCCTGCAGCTCTGGTTCAACCCGACCTTATGGCAACTGCAGTTCCATCGCGTCGGGGCTGCGCTCGGGATGGTCGGGTTCCTGGTGGCCGCGCTCGGGGTCCTCCACTATCGCGATCGGCCGTCGATGGAGGACCGGAAGCAGTGGGACTGGGTTGCGGCCTACGGACTTGCCTGGGGAGTCTTTGGCCTCGCCGTCCAAGCCGTCCTCGGATATCTCTACATGTTCCAGATCTTGCAGAGTCAGCCGGCCGCGTTCGAGGTGATGATGCACGGGGCCAGGGCCTGGGAGATGGTCGCCATGGTGACCCTGTACTCGGGCCTCGCCCTAGCTGTGATCGTCTACTTCATCACGCGCCGAGACCGGCTCCTCTCTCAGCGAACGTCGACCCGCCTCCGCAATGCCTTCCGCGGTTTCCTGGTCGTGGCGGCCGTGCTCGCGTTCATCCTGATCCAGCCGTCATGGATCGGCGCTCCGACGAGGTTCGATCCGACCGCATGGGTCAACCCGATCGGCCTCATGCGGTACAAATACCCCGCGCTCTTCGGCCTGGCCGCAATCGGCGCGGTGATCGCGATCCTCGACGCCGTGCTGCTCACGAGAGAGGAGAAGGAGGGGGAATGGGGGTATCTCACGAAGGGGTCCTGGGTGGCCGGCCTGTTCGCCGGTCTCCTCGGGACCGCGATCGTGAACGTGATGGGGTTCGTGCGCGAGGCGGGGCGCGCCCCCTGGACCATGTACAACATCATCCCGGTCTCGTACCATACGCCGACGCCGATCCCGCCCCTCCAGATCGCCGGCGTCTGGATCATCTCCCTCTCGATCTCGTGGCTAATCTTCTGGACCGTCTCCAAGGTCACGGCTTACCACCCCGAGACGAAGGAGCAGGTGCAGCTCGAGCAACAGGTCCAGGAGCAGGGAGACGCCTGAGCATGAAGCCGGTGCCGCACGGGGGGTATCCTGACGTATAACCGGATTCTGGTCGGGACCGACGGCTCGCCTCACGCGCGCCTCGCGGAGGCGGCGGCGCTCGCGCTTGCCGGCTCATGCCCGGGATGCCGGCTCGCCGGGTGCCACGTGTATGCGGCGAGGCTGCACCGGACGCGGTTCGAGGAGATGGAGCCGGGCCTGCCCTCGCAGTACCAGGAAGAGGAGCGGCTGGAGCGGTTGCGCGACACCCACGACGATCTGATCTCGAACGGAATGCAGCTGATCTCGGACGCCTATCTGCGGCAGCTCGCCGGAGATGGGGGGACGCGGGGAGTCGCGTTCGAGGCGCTCACGCCCGAAGGCAGGAACTACGCGGAGCTGCTTCGGGCGATACGGGAACTGCCGGCGGACCTCGCGGTGCTCGGCGCACAGGGGCACGGTGCCGTGGAACAGGAGCTCCTCGGCTCGGTGACCGAACGGGTGCTTCTGGCCCCGACTTCGGCCGACGTAATGGTCGTCCGCGCGCCCTGGATGGCGGCCGGCGGCCCGGTGATCGTCGGGGTGGACGGGAGCCCCGAGGGCTACGCCGCGCTCGCCCGCGGAATCGGGATCGCAGGTGCCTTCGACGTACCTCTTGTCGCGGCCGCCGTCTACGATCCGTTCTTCCATACGGGCGTCTTCCGCACCATTGCCGATGCCCTCCCCGAGGAGCAGCAGCGGCGCTTCAACTTCGCGGCGCAGGAACAGCTCCACGATGCGATCATCGACCGAGGCCTCGAGGAGATCTACAGGGACGGCCTTGCCAGGGGGGAGGCATACGCCAAGGAGCGCGGGATGGCGATCGAGACAGTTGTGCTGAAGGGAAAGGTCTACACAGAGTTGGATCGATTCGCGACCGCGGAGCAGACCTCGCTGCTCGTGATGGGGCGATGGGGGCTTCACCGCGGCCCCGAGGCGACGATCGGGGCCAATGCGCTCAACGCCGCGCGGATCGGGACTGGCAACGTGCTGATCGTTGTTCCCCCGGCCGAGCCGGTGGCGGTGCCGGCGCCGGCCCGCGTTGCCGGCAAGGCCCCCCTATCCTGGACTCCCGAGGCCGAGACGGCACTCGAGCAGGTTCCCGCATTCGCGCGACCCATGGCCCGACGTCTCATCGAGGCGGAGGCCCAGGGGCGGGGACGGTCTGTGGTCACGCCGCAGGAGGTCGCCGAGGCGGCCGCCCTCCACGGTATGGGGCGGCCGGCATCTGCGGACGTGTCCCCGGCTCCCGCAGAGGCAGAAGCTGTGGTGCTGAGAAAGCGGAAGCGATTGGCTCCCGGCTTCCACCGCCATATCGCCCAGAGCCGGCTGCTCGGCACGACCGTGCAGGAGGGGGACCGGGTCCTCGTTTACGATGTGGTGGAGACTATGCCCGATGGCCGCCCGGTCAGGGTGACCGAACGGACGCGGCTGGACTTCCGATGAACTCCGGTGATGTCCTCGCCCTTGACGGCGTGAGCAGGTCATTCGGCTCTATCGCTGCACTGCGCGGAGTGACCCTCGCGGCCGGCGAGGGGGAGATCATCGGGCTCCTCGGGGGAAACGGCTCCGGCAAGTCGACCCTGCTCCGGCTCATCGCCGGCCTTCTTCGTCCGGGCGACGGCGCCATCGCGTGGTGGGGGCAAAGCCGGCTGGACCGGGCATCCTTTAAGGAGATCGGCGTCCTCTTCGACCATCTCGGGCACTGGGATCCGCTGACCGGGTACGAGAACGCCTGGTACTTTGCCCGATCGTACGGGCTCACGCCCGAGACAGCCCGTCCGAGGCTCGACATGCTCTTCAACCGGCTCGACCTCCAGGAGCGGCAGGACGATCCCGTGGCTACCTACTCGTACGGCATGCGGCGCAAGCTCGCGCTGATCGAGGCGCTGGCGCACGCTCCCCGCCTCCTGCTCCTCGACGAGCCGTCCATGGGGCTCGATTACCATGCGCGTCTGACCCTCTATACCCTGCTGCAGGACGCGGCCGGAGCGGGGGCGACGGTGATCTTCGCCTCGAACGACATGCATGAAGCGGCCGCGCTGGCCACCCGTGTGGTCCTGCTGCGGGACGGCCGGGTGATCGCCACCGGTGCGCCGTCGGTGCTGATCCGCTCCCTCGACCGTGCCGTGCGGATTGATATCCGCCTGACCTCCCCGATCTTTCCCGATCGTCTGAACGGGATCCCCGGGGTCGAGGGGGTCAGCGAGGAGACGGACAGTCGCGGCACACCGTTCCTGCGCATACTAGGCCGGGCCGACCCCGACGGCGGCACCTCCGCGTTCCTTGCCCGCGTTGTTACGGAAGTGGTCGAACAGGGCGGGCGGATCGGCGGCCTCGAGGTCAGCGCGCCGTCCCTCGGGGATCTTTTTCTGCACTCGGCGGGGGAAGGGCGGTGATCGACCCTCATCGGTTCTGGCTGAAGGAGCTTCTGGAGGCGAGCCGCGGGCGGCGCGCCGTCGCCCTCAAGTTCCTGCTGCCCCTGCTCCTGCTTGCGCCGCTCGCACTCGGGGCTGTTCCCGCGTCGATGAAGGCCGTCGGCTTCTCGGTGGCGGTCCTCTTCATCGGAGTCTTCGGCTCTTCGGTGAGGCTGATCCACCTCCGCGACAGCCGGATGCTCGAACGGATGGCCGTCCTCCCCGTCCCGCCGCACGTGCTTGCGGCCGAGTACATCCTCGCGAGCGCGTTTCTGGACGGCGCACAGCTCCTGATCCCGCTCGTCCTCCTGATCACGGCCGGAGGGTACTCGATTCCGTCCGTCACTGTAATCCTGCTTGCCTACCCTGCGGCCCTGATCGGCGCGAATGCCCTCGGCGTATTCGTTGCCTCTCTCTCAGCCTCTGCAGCGGAAGGCCACCTCTTCGCTGTCCTCTCGGTCATCGGGGCGGCCGTCCTCTCGGGGGCGGTTCCGGGAGCGGGCGCGGGCTGGAGTTCCTGGCTGCTGCCGTTTGGCCCGTTCGCTACGACTCTCCGTGCGTCCCCGGACGGCGCGCCTCTCACCGCCGTTCCGATCGCCTGGTTTTCGGCCTTCGCGTTGCTGGGGCTCGTGCTCGCGGCCTCGCCGCGACTCTTCCGGAGCCGATAGCGACGGCATCATGGCGGCTTCCTCTGCATGAGCGCCTCGAGATCCGTTGCCGTTCGTCGAGGGTGGCACCACAATTAAATACTCGCCTCCCCCTTCGGTCAGCTACTGATCCGAATGAACGCCACGAGAGAGATCCGTCTCGCCCGAATCCTGATCATGCTCTCGATCATCCTGGACATTATCCTGACCCTTCTCGTCCTCCTGGCCGCGACGGCCGTACTTCTCGGACGGATGCCGATGCCGGGGGCGTGGGTGATCGGGGCACTGCTCTTCGCGCTGCTTGCCGGTGGCGGGAGCGCAGCGGGCGTGCTCTCTTTGCACAGGCTGAAGAGCGGATGCGTCAGGGAAGCGTCGTACTACGCGTTCATCGCGGTCGTCCTGCCGCCGCCAAACCTGATCATGCTGTTCGTGGGCGGCCTGCTGTACTTTGCCGGCCGCGAGCCGGTGGCGATGGCGGCGGCGACGCCAGGATAG
>DUGU01000058.1 GCA_013331215.1 Methanoregulaceae archaeon | reverse complement strand
TGGCTGACCTCGGGGTGCCACTGGATCCCGAAGATCGGCCGGTCGCGGTGCGCGATCGCCTCGGCCGGGCAGATGGCCGAGGTCGCGAGGAGGTCGAAGTGCTCCGGCATGACCGCGACCTCGTCCTGGTGCGAGGCCCAGTCCGCGACCCGGTCGGGGTAGCCCCGGAGGATCCGGTCGTGGTCCCGGATCTCGACCTCGACCGCGCCGTATCCCCCGAGCCGTCCCGGCGAGACCGTTCCGCCGAAGGAGCGGGCGACGACGTGGAGCCCGAGGCAGATCCCGAGCACGGGAAGGTCCAGGTCGAGGTACTCGGGGGCCCGGCCGACCCGCTCGATCGAGGGGCCGCCGCCAAGGACCACCCCGCGGCATTCCGCGGCGACCTCGTCCGGCGGGGTCGTGTTCGGGATCATTCGCGCCTCGATCCCGAGGTCCCGGAGCATCCGGAGGATCAGGTGGTTGAACTGCCCGAAGTTGTTGACCACGTAGATGGGTCGCATTCGGGATCAGGTGGGCTTTTTATATACATAGGTTTTTAGCTGTAGCTCCTCGCCGTCTCGAGTACGGCCCCGCGGATCGCGTCGGGTTCGTGGCCGAGGAGCGCGGCGAGAGCGAGCGCGCCCCCCGCGCCCATCCCCTCTTTGACCTCGCCGAGGCAGTACCGGGCGAGGCCGGCGTGGCCGAGATCGCCGAAGCCGGGGTCGACGTAGAGCGGCGCCGCGCCCACCCGGGCCGCGAGCTCGACGAAGTTCGCGCTGGCGTCGTCGCGGACATAGCTCGTCGTGACCACGCGCGGGACCGGCTCGCCCAGCGCGTGGAGAACGGCGGCCACCGCGAGCTGCTGCGTGCCGCCCGCGAGGAGGAGCGTGCCTTCGTACGACTCCGCGATTCCCGTCGCGACCGCGAGCATGGGGTCGCCGGCCTCGCGGAGGACCTCGAGGGGCGAGAGCGGACCGAGCGTCTCGAGCCGTGCCAGCACGGTACGGGCGACGGCCTCCTTCTGCTCGGTCGGGTTCGCGACATAGCTCGACGAGGTCCGGGCCGGGTGGCCGAGCGCGCGCAGCACGCAGAGCGCCGTCGTGGTGCCGCCGGGGACGCACTCGCCGAGGACGAGCAGGTCCGAGAAGGAGGAGAGGAGGCGGCCGACGGCCTGCCCCGCCTCGACGAGGCGTTCCGCCTCGGGCACGGCCGAGCCGTACCGCGGGTCGCGTCCCGGCGCGCCGTAGACGTCGAGGCACGACACGGTCGGGCGTTCGGCGAGGCCGGCGTTGACGAAGAGGGGGACAAGTCCTGCGAGCGCCGTGGCCGCGCGCGTAACCGAGGCCGGCGTGGGGCAGCCCGTGGGGGTGTTGGGAGTGGCGTCCTGGCTCGTGATGGTGCCGGTGAGCACGAGCTCGGCGTCGAGGATGGGCGTCAGGAGGGTTCCCAGTGGTGACGGGCCCGCGCCCGAGATCCCGGGGACGGTCGAGAGAAGCGTGTTCCCGAGCACCGCGGCGAAGAGCGGGCGCTCGAACCGGATCGCGGGCGTCTCCGAGAGGAAGGCCATGGGATCTCTATTTTTTTCCTGCCGCGTTAAACGATCCGGTACCATGTTCGAGGTCGCGGAGCGGCTGGCCGCCAGGGGGATCACGCGGGAGGCGCTCGTCGAGGCCGGAATGGCCCTCTACGTCCCGCACGGGATGGACGCGGACGCAGCCAGGAGCCGGCTCGGCGCACTCCTCGAGCGCCACCTCCGCGACCCGAACGTCGCGGCCCTGCTGATCGGGGCCATGCTCCTCGAGGAGGAGCTCGTCGAGCGGCGGCAGCGGTCCGAGCTCGCGTCGGACCCGGTCTTTCTGGTCGCGGACGAGATCATCGGGATGGCGATCGCCGAGGTGATCGCGGGAACGTACGCGCGCTTCGAGTTCACGCGCTACGATAAGGCCAAGCCCGGTATCCTCGGCACGCTCGGGCCGTTCCTGGACGACGCGGCCGCGGGGCTGATCGCGGGCAGCACCTCGCGCCTCTACTCGGAGCAGGTCGAGGGATGATCGAGTCGGTCCGCGCCCTCTTCCAGTTCACGACGATCCTGCCGCTCGGCCGGCCGGCCGACTTCGACGCGTTCGCGCGCAGGTCGTACCTCTACCCGCTCTCGGGCTACGTCACGGGCGGCCTCGCCGGGCTCGCCGCCTTCGCGATCCCGAACCCGTCGATCGGGGCGGCGCTCGGCCTCGGGGCGGTCCTTCTCGTGACGGGCGCCCACCACCTCGACGGCCTCCTCGACCTCGGCGACGGGCTGATGGCCCACGGCGGGCGCGAGGTCCGCGTGCGTGCCCTTCTCGACCGCCATGTGGGCGCGGGCGCGCTCGCACTCGGCATGACCGTGCTCCTGCTCGCCTACGCCGGGCTCTCGTCGGCTCCGTCGCTGCTCTGGGCCCTGCTCGCGGCCGAAGTCCTCGGCCGGTTCGGCATGGCACTCCTGACCGTGGTCGGCGCTCCGTTCCGCGAGGGGATCCAGAGCTACCTGCACGATCGCGCGAAGCCCTGGTTCGTGCTGCCCGCGGCCCTCCTCTGTCTCCCTCTCGTCCTTCTCCCCCTGCCCGTCCCGGCCCTCCTCGGGAGCGCGGGGGTCTCCATTCTCGTCCCGCTCGCCGTGCTCGTGCTCGGTCGGCGGCTCTTCGGCGGGGTCAACGGCGACCTCGTCGGGGCCTCCCACGAGCTCTGCCGGGCCGCCGTGCTCTGCGCAGTCGCCCTGCTCGCCT
>DUGU01000015.1 GCA_013331215.1 Methanoregulaceae archaeon | reverse complement strand
TTTCGCCGACGTCGTGCTCTTCTTCGGTCGGATAAGCTGGATCGCGGCGAACGAGCCGGTCGATGCCTTCGACTTCAACGGCAACGCCCGGATCGACTTCGACGACGCCGTGGCCCTCTTCGACCGTCTCTAGCCGGCGCCTCCGCTCACCCCATCCGCCGCCAGACCCAGACGAAGCGCTGGAGCGCGGTGAAGTGGCCGAGCAGGCCGAAGACGACGAGCATCCAACCGAGGAACATCATCCCCCGCACGGGCGTTCCCACGGCGAGGTCGAGGACGGACGCGGCCATCAGCAGCACGAGGCGGTCCGCGCGCCCGAGGATGCCCCCGTAGTACCGGCCCACACCGACGGCCTGGGCCTGGGTGCCGAGGTACGAGGCCATCAGCACGCCGGTGAGCGCGAAGACCCCGATCTGCCAGGACGCGAAGCCGCCGGCGAAGATGCCGGTGATGATGAAGATGTCCGCGTACCGGTCGATCGCGTGGTCGAGGAAGTCGCCCTTCGGCCCCTGCTGGCCCATGGCCCGGGCGAGCGCGCCGTCGACCGAGTCGCAGACCGCGTTTGCGGCGACGCAGACGAGCCCGCCGAGGATCGAGCCGGCTGCGAACAGCAGGCCGCCTCCGAGCGCGAGAAAGAACGAGAGCACCGAGAGGAAGTTCGGCGTGACGCGGAGCGCGAGCGCGGCCCGGACGAGGAGGTCGATCACGCCCGCGACCTGCGGCCGGAACGCGTCGAGGGTCATGGCGGCCCCGCGAGGAAGCCGGAGAAGTCGAAGCTGCCGTGCGAAGGGGCGAGCCGGCCGTCGGCGAACGCCTCGACGAGGTCGGCCGTCTCCTCTGCGGACCGCGCCGTGGTCTCGACCTCGAGAAGGCTCTCGGGCGGATGGTGTTCGAGCGCCTCGAAGAGGACCACGTCGAGCGCCTCGGCCTCGACGTTCTCGGCGATCTTCGCCGGCGAGTAGCCCCGCGTCTCGAGCCGGGCGCGGAGCACATCGGGCCGGCAGCGGAGGATCACCAGGCGGTCGCAGGGGAGAAACTGGGAGAGCCCGCCCTCGACGTAGCCGTCGACCGGGGGAAACGCGGCGGCCCAGGCCTCCTCGTCGACCTCGCGGACCCCGTCCCCCTCGGCGAGGACGAACGGCGCGATCGTCTCGGCGACCCGGACGATCCGGCGCCCCCGCCGGGCGAGGACGTCGCCCACCGCGCTCTTGCCCGTGCCCGGCGTCCCGGCGATCCCGACCATCATGCTGATGAGAGTGCACGCACTGCGTTTAAGAACCTCTCGTTCTCCCAGTCGGCCCCGACCGAGACGCGGAGGTAGTGGTCGGCGAGGTCCGGGAAGGAGCGGCAGGAGCGGACCNNGGCGCGCTCGGGAACGGGCATTCGGCCGCGAGCCGCGCCCGCCACGCCGCGACGTGCGAGCGCGTCCGCTCCGCGTGGCCCTCGTCCGAGAGCGCCCCGACTCCCGCCGCGGCCGAGACCGAGGAGACGCCGCAGAACGGGGTCGCGGCGCGGGCGTACGCCGGGAGGAGCCAGTCGGGGAGCATCGTGTACCCGACCCGGAAGCCGGCGAGGCCGTAGAGCTTGGAGAAGGTCCGGCCGATCACCAGGTTCTCGCAGGAGTCGAGGAGCGGCCGGTAGTCCCGGTCCGAGAAGTCGACGTAGGCGTTGTCGAGGAAGAGGAGGCAGTCGCCGATCGACTCGGCGATCGCGCGCACGTCCTCGACCGGGGTGGCGGTCCCGGTCGGGTTGTTCGGCGTGCAGAGGAACGCGACCTTCGCGCTCCGGCAGGCGGCGGCGAAGCCCTCGACGTCGACGCCGAAGTCCGGACCGCGCGGCACGGTCGCGACCTTTGCCCCCTGGCCCCGCGCGGCGAGGCCGTAGAACGAGAAGGTCGGGGTCGAGACGACGACCCGGTCGCCCGGCTCGCAGAAGATCCGGAGGACGGTCTCGATGATCCCGTCCATGCCGTTCCCGACCGCGTAGGCCCTATCGCCGAACCGGGCCGCGAGCGCGGCGCGGAGCGCGCCCATGGACTCGTCGGGATAGCGGTGGGCGTCGGGAAGAGCTGCAGCTGCAGCCTCGAGCGCATTCGGCGACGGGCCGAACGGGTNNGAGCCGCGCGACCCGGTCGAAGCCGAACCGGGCCGCGATCGCCTCGGGCCGTTCCGCGTACACGTACCCCGGCCCGGCGAGGTACGGTCTAACCGATGGCCTCATGCAGGACCGCGCAGACCCGGTCGATCTCGTCGTCGGCGATCACGAGCGGCGGCACGAGCCGGAGGTTGCCGTCGGCCGCGCAGTTGACCAGCACCCCCGCGTCGGCGCAGGCGTTCGCGACGGCGGCGCACGCGTCGCCGAGCGTGATCCCGATCATCAGCCCGCGGACCCGCGGCGCGTACTCCGCGAGCGCGGCCCGGAAACGCTCGCCCTTGCCCGCCACCGACGGCAGCACCTCCTCGATCACGTCGATCGTCGCGTGCGACGCGGCGCAGGCGAGCGGGCCGCCCGCGAAGGTCGAGCCGTGCTGGCCCCGCGTGAACTCGAGCCCCTCGCGCGCGGCGAGCGCGCCCATGGGGAAGCCCGACGCGATCCCCTTCGCGAGGGTGACGATGTCGGGCTCGACCCCGGTGTGCTGGATCCCGAGCCATTTGCCCGTGCGCCCCATCCCGGTCTGGACCTCGTCGACGATCATCA
>DUGU01000264.1:3529-4683 GCA_013331215.1 Methanoregulaceae archaeon | reverse complement strand
CCGGACCTCGGCCTCGAGCCCGCCGCCGAGCCGGATCCGGGTGTCGGCGAAGCTCGAGGCGAGGCCCGCGTAGTACTCGAAGACGTTCGCGGCGCCCCGCACCTCGTCGACCGCCTCGCGGAGCGGCTTGCCCTGCTCCCGCGTCAGCTGCTCGGCCAGCGGGCTCGTCCGCTCGCGGATAAGCGCTGCCGCCCTGGCCAGGACCTTCCCGCGGTCGCGGGCGAGGGTCTCCCCCCAGTCCGGCGCCGCCACCGTCGCCGCCTCGACCGCTGCCCGGAGGTCGTCCGCGTCCCCCAGCGGGACGCGGGCGATCACCTCGCCCGTCGCGGGGTTCGTCAGCTCGAACGAGCGTCCCGAGGACGCCTCCCGTCGTTCGCCGGCAATCAGCATGGCCTCGATCTCACCTCCTGACAGCCCCTTACGTCCCCACGTCCCAGGCCGAGAGGTACCGCGCCTGCTCGTCCGTGAGGGAGTCGATGGCGATACCGAGCGAGGCCAGTTTCTCGCGGGCCACGGCCTCGTCGATCGTGGTCGGGACCTCGTACACGCCGCCCGGCAGGTCGCGTCCGTGCCGGACGATGTACTCGGCCGAGAGGGCCTGGACCGCGAAGGAGAGGTCCATCACCTCGATCGGGTGGCCCATCCCCTTCGGGGTCGCGAGGTTGACGAGCCGGCCCTCGGCGAGGACGTGGATGTGCCGGTCTCCGAGGGTGAACGTCTCGATCCCGTCGCGCTGCTCGGCCGCGCCGGCGAGCGCGCGGAGCCGGTCGAGATCGATCTCGACGTTGAAGTGGCCCGCGTTCGCGAGGATCGCTCCGTCCCGCATCAGCGGGAAGTGGCGCTCGCCGATCACGCCGACATCCCCCGTCATCGTGACGAAGATCTCGCCGCACGCGGCCGCCGCGTCCATGGGCATCACGTCGAAGCCGTCCATGTGCGCCTCGAGCGCGCGGCGCGGGTCCACCTCGGTCACGATCACCCGCGCGCCCAACCCCTTCGCCTTCCGCGCGAGCCCCCGGCCGCAGTAGCCGTAGCCTGCCACGACGAACCGCTTGCCCGCGATCAGCACGTTCGTGGTGATCATCAGTGAGGCAAGCACGGACTCGCCCGTGCCGTGGACGTTGTCGAACGAGCGCTTCATGGGCGTATCGTTC
>DUGU01000264.1:0-3511 GCA_013331215.1 Methanoregulaceae archaeon | reverse complement strand
TCAGGTCCATGCCGTCGTCGATGGTCACGGTCGGCCTGGTGTCGAGCACCCGGTCGATCGCCGCGTAGTATTCCTCGACCGGGCAGGCGTGCCGGGCATAGCACCGGATTCCCTCGAACGCCCCGAGCGCAGCGGCGACATCGTCCTGGGTCGAGAGGGGGTTGCAGCCCGTGATCGCCACCTCGGCCCCGCCGGCAGCGAGGGCCCGGACGAGGTTCGCCGTCTTGGCCTCGACGTGAAGCGCCATCGCGATCCGCTGCCCCTTGAACGGGCGCTCGGCCGCGAACCGCTCCGCAATCGCGCGCAGCACGGGCATGTACTGCGCAGCCCAGGTGATCTTGCGCATCCCCGAGTCCATGTCCGTAGAGGTGGACGGCGGGCTACTTGAATCCATAACTCTCTATAGGCCGGAGAGCGACCGGGTACGTGCGATGGTGCTGACCAAGCGGATCATCCCGTGCCTGGATATCAAGGACGGGCGGGTGGTCAAGGGCACGAACTTCCTCGGGCTGCGGGACGCGGGGGACCCGGTCGAGCTCGCGGCGCGGTACAACGAGCAGGGCGCCGACGAGGTGGTCTTCCTCGACATTACGGCCTCGAAGGAGGGACGCGGCACGATCGTCGAGGTGATCGAGCGCGCGGCCGACCAGCTCTTCCTGCCGCTCACGGTCGGCGGCGGCATAAGGTCCACGGACGACATCCGCCTGATCCTCCGTGCCGGCGCGGACAAGGTCAGCGTCAACACGAGCGCGGTCGAGCGGCCCGAGCTGATCACCGAGGGCGCGAATGCGTTCGGGACCCAGTGCATCGTGATCGCGATGGACGTACGGCGGAACTTCACGCCGAACCCCGAGCGGACGCCGATCGTCCTCGGCGACGGGCGCAGCTGCTGGTACGAGGTCGTGACCTACGGCGGGCGGCGGCCGACCGGGATCGACGCGATCGCATGGGTCCGCNNGGCCGAAGAGCGCGGCGCCGGGGAGGTGCTGCTCACCAGCATGGAGACGGACGGGACCAGGGACGGTTTCGACCTCGCGATCACGGCCGCCGTCTCGGACGCGGTCGGCATTCCCGTGATCGCGAGCGGCGGCGGCGGCAGGCTCGAGCACTTTTACGATGGGTTCGTTACGGGGAAGGCCGACGCGGCCCTCGCGGCCTCGGTCTTCCATTACGGCGAGATGACCGTCAGTGACGTAAAAGAGTACCTGGCCGGTCGGGGCGTCCCCGTCCGGCCCTGAAGTCTCAGAGGAGGGCCGAGAGGTCGAGCTCGACCGCGGCCACCGGGTGGTCCAGCCCGAACGCGCCGAGCACCTCGGGGTGGACTTCGCCGAAGCCCCCGACCGGGACGCCGTCCACGACGAGCACGCCTCGGCGGCCCTCGATGAAGGCCGGGTCATCGGACTCGACGGCCGTGTACGCGAGACCGAGCTCGCGGCAGAGTGCGTCCGCGACGGCGTAGGCCTCCGAGAAATCCGCGGCGCCGTGGCACGAGACCGCCGCCGTGCCGAGTCCGGTCACGAACCCGCGCAGGGTCTCGCCGACGGCGAAGAGCCGCTGCGGGAGCTCGCGGAACCGGTTGTACTCGAGGAGCTCCATCAGGAGCGGTAGCAGCGATGTCCGGGCCACGGACTGCTCTTCGGAGATCGGGTGGAGCAGCCGGAGCACGTCCGGCGCCGGCTCCCGGCGCATGCGCGCGAAGAGCACGTCGTCGCTCGTCAGCACGAACGGCATGGTCTCGAGGTATCCGAGGCCGCAGAGCGCTTCGCGCACCTCCCGCTTCAGCCGGGTCGACAAAAGCTCCTCGGCGGTGGTCGCGGTCTTCGACGGGACTGCCGGGAAATGCTCGTACCCGAACGCGATCGCGACGTCCTCGAAGACGTCCCAGTCGTGCATGATGTCCGCACGGTAGCACGGCACCTCGACCCGGATGCGGTCGGGACCCGTCGGCTCGGCCCCGAAGCGCATGCGCCGGAGCAGACCGGCCATGGTCGCGGCATCGAGGTCGAGGCCGAGGAGCCGGCTGCACTCGCCGACCGAGACCTCGCGGAACGAGGGAGCGAGCGAGGGCGTGGTCACGCCCTCGATCTCGACGGTCTCGAGATGCCCGCCGGCCTCGGCCAGGGCTGTGCAGAGGATCGTGGTCGCGGTCTCGACCGCGCGCCGGTCCGTGCCCGTGCAGTCGAGGAGGACGTCGGTCGTCGCGGTCGAGACCCGGGTCAGCTCCCCGTTGATGATCGGCGGAAACGAGAGGACCTGATCGTCGGCGTCGACGATCAGGGGAAAGCGGGGTGCGTCTGCGACGAGGTGTGCGTATGCCCTCCCCTTCGGGTGTTGCTCGAGCATCTCCACCATGCTCATCGCCTCCCCGAAGTCGAGCGGGACGAAGCTACGGTCGCGCGGCACGGCGAGATACCGGAACGGCGGCCGGATGCGGGCGAGGTCGTGCAGGCCGATCGCGACCTTCCTGCGGCCCCGGCCGACGGCCCAGTGGAGCGCCTCCTGCAGGCCCATCAGCGAGACGATCGCCTCCTCGTCGAGGTTGAGGCCGCGCACGACGGCCGACCCGAGGTACGGACGGATCTCGGCGAGCCCGGGATCGACCGAGAACGCGATGCCGGAGGGCGCGGTCTCGTACCGCGCCGGCCCTTCTTCGAGCCCGAGGAAGCCGCGCAGCGCCCGTGCCGCGCCCTCCGTCGAGAAGAGGTCGGGCCGGTTCGCGAAGAACTCGACATCGACGTGGTCCTCGCAGCGCCGCTCGATGTCCGAGCCGAACATCGGCAGGCGCTCGACGATCGTCTCGCGCGGCAGGCCGACGAGCCGTTCGAGGTAGCGGTACGGGAGCGTGATCACGGGCATGGTCAGCGCCTCCCGCGGATCGGCGTCTCGCGGATCCAGTCGATATCCGAGCGGTAGAGCTGGCGGAGGTCCTTGAGCCCGAGTTTGAGCATGGCCAGGCGGGAGGCCCCGAGGCCCCAGGCGAGGACGGGGTGCTCGAGCCCGAGCGGAGCCGTGACCTCCTCGCGGAAGACCCCGGCGCCGCCGAGCTCGACCCATCCGAGCCCCTCGACATAGACCTCGGGCTCGACCGACGGCTCGGTGTACGGGAAGTACCCGGGCCTGAACCGGACCTGGGGAAAGCCGAGCCGGCAGTAGAACTCGCGGAGGAAGCCGAGCAGGTGCGAGAAGGTGACCCCCTCGTCCATCACGATCCCCTCGAGCTGCTCGAACTCCGGCGTGTGGGTCGGGTCGATCGCCTCGCGCCGGAAGACGCGGCCGATCGCGAACGCTTTGACCGGCGGTGTCGGGTGGTTCGCGAGGTACTGGATCGAGAGTGCTGTCGCGTGTGTCCGGAGCACCTGCTGGCGGGCCTTCGATTCCTGCCAGACGCCGCCCCACCCGGTGGACGTGGTCTCTCCGCCGTGCTCGTGCATCCTCCGCACCTCCTCCCAGCCGTCGGGAAGGTCGGCCTCGCCGCCGATGTAGAACGTGTCCTGCATCTCGCGGGCCGGGT
>DUGU01000265.1 GCA_013331215.1 Methanoregulaceae archaeon | reverse complement strand
TTTGCGCTTGTCTCGACCCTCTTCGTCCCGTGCATCTCGACGATCGCCGTCCTCCGGCGCGAGCTCGGCACCCGGATCGCGGCCCTGATCACGGTCTACACGGTCGCGCTCGGCCTCGGGATAGGCGCGCTCATCCATTTCGCGACCGGCTGAGGAGCCGCCGAAGCGCTTATCACGGCCGGGCGCGACAGCTTCGGCGCACATGTCTCTTTCTCCGCGGGGGGCGGTCTAGGTGCTCTGGTTCGTCGGCCTCGGCCTCTGGGACCTCGAGGACGTCTCGCTCCGCGGCCGGCGCGCAATCGCCGATGCGGACCGGGTCTTTCTCGAGGGCTACACCTCCCGGCTCGGCGGCGCGGCCCTCGCGGCCATGGAGGCGGCCTGGGGGCGGCCGGTCACGGTCCTCTCGCGCGTCGACGTCGAGAGCCGGCCCGACGAGGTCCTCGAGGCGGCACGGGCCGGAAAGGCCGTGTTCCTGGTCCCGGGCGATCCCATGGTCTCGACGACCCACGTCGACCTCCGGCTCAGGGCGCAGGCCCTCGGGATCGAGACGCGCATCGTGCACGGCGCCTCGATCGCGACCGCCGCGCCGGGCCTCGCCGGCCTCCAGAACTACCGGTTCGGCCCCGCGACATCCCTCCCCTTCCCGCACGGCCGCTGGCGACCGACCTCGCCCGTGACGGCGATCCGCGAGAACCTGCAGCGGGATCTGCACACCCTCGTCTATCTCGACATCCAGCCCGGGCGCTGCATGCTGATCCCGGAAGCGCTGGACCTGCTCGAGGCCGCCGCGGAGGAGACGGGCCTGGAAATTCCCCTCTATGTCGGCTGTGCCCGTGTCGGGTCGCCCGACCCGGTCGTCGCGGCCGGCACGGCCGATCGACTCCGCGGGGTCGACTTCGGCGGTCCCCTTCACATCCTGATCGTGCCGGGCGAGCTCCACGTGATGGAGCGGGAGTACCTGGAGGTCTTCGCCGGACTATGACCCTCGCCGCCGCGTTCGGTTCCCTCGACGAGACCCTTGTCGGCGTCCGGGCCGGGGTGCGCGACGACGCCCTGCTCGCGCCGGCCGCGGCCGCCTGCCTGGAGATGGTCCGGTCCTACCGGGCCGACGCGGCCGCGTTCGCCGAACGCGGCGACCCGGTCAATGCCCTCGCAGCCGTCGCCTACGCCTCCGGCTGGCTCGACGCGGCGATCGCCGTCGGCCTCCTGGATGGAGAGGGATCGGAACTCGGGCTGCTCCGGGGCGTTGTGCCGGGCACCGACACCCCCCGGCTCGAGGAGAAGGCGCGGCGGTACGCAGCCATGCTCGGAGCGGCCCTCGCAGTCGCCGCGCCGTCCCCCGACCCGGCGAGCCCGGCGCACGCGGCCGCGCTCGCGGTCCTCGCTGTGGCAGGGGCGTTCCTCGCCCCCTCGACCGCGCTTCTCGCCGACGGAGACCTCGAGGCCTCTCTCTCGGTCAGCTCCTACGCCTACGGCTGGCTCGACGCGGGCGTCAGGGCCGGACTCGTGGGAATCGTCGGCGACCGATCGCTCTTCGCGGTGTAGGATGCGGCAGCGCGGCTGGCTCCTCGTCTCGTTCCTCCTCTCGGCCGTCGTGCTCGCGGTCGTGCTCGCCCTGACCGTGGACGAGGCGACCTTCGCCGCGCTCGCCCACCTCGACCTGCGCTGGCTCGGAGTCGCCCTCCTCGCCCACGGCGCGGCACTCCTCTGTTGGGCCGGACGGATCCGCGTCCTCTCGGCCGGGCTTGGATACCACGTGCCGTACCGTACGTGCATCCCGATCGTGCTCGCGAACGTGCTCGTGGCCGCCATCACGCCGTCCTCGGCCGGGGGCGAACCCGTGCGGGTCCACGAGCTCTACCGCGCCGGCGTACGCGCCGGGGACGCGACCGCAGTCGTCGTGGCCGAACGGCTCCTCGACATCATCCTGTTGCTCGCCGGAGTCGTGCTCGCGGTCGTGCTCCTTGAGCGGGAGCTGGTCGCCCTCGGCGTCCGGGGCGGACCGCTCGTGCCTGCAATCGGCCTCTTCGTCCTCGCTTTCGCCGGACTCCTCCTGGTCGCGCTCCGGTGGCCGCAGGGGCTCAAGCGAGTTCTCCTGGCGGTCGCGGCCGTGCTCGGCCGACGCCTTCCGGCCGAGATCGCGGGTCGGCTCGACCGCATCGCAGGCCGGCTCGATCACGAGGTCGACCACTTTCACGCCGCCTTCGGCCGGTTCGCCACAAGGGGCCTCGGCTACCTCGCGGGTGCGCTCCTCCTCTCGGCCGGGTACTGGATCCTCGACTTCATGGTCGCCTCCTTCGTGCTGCTCGCGCTCGGGCTCCCCCCGTCCTGGGTCCTCTCGCTCCTCTGCCAGATGCTCGTCAACGTGATCGCGCTCCTGCCGTTNNGCCGTTCACCCCCGGCGGCGCCGGGCTCGCCGAGGCTTCGGCCGCCTCCCTGTACCGGCTCTTCGTCCCGTCCTCTTCCCTCGGCGTCCTCATCGTCCTCTGGCGCCTGATCGTCTACCACCTGAACATCCTGCTCGGGCTCGGCGCGGGCCTCGCGATCGTCCGCCGCGAGGCCGGCCGGCACGAACGGGTTCGCGAACCTTAACCTCCGCCGGGGACAACAGAGAGTACATGCAGTGCATCATCCTCGCGGGCGGCTCGGGGACCCGGCTCTGGCCGCTCTCTCGGGAGCAGTACCCGAAGCAGTTCCTGCCCGTCGGCGACCGGTCGCTCTTCCAGCGGACCTGGCTGCGCGCCCGGGCCCTCGCCGGCGAGGACGGCGTCTGGGTGGTCACCAACGAGGCGCACCGCTACCTGATCCGCGACCAGGTCGAGGCCCTCGGCGGCTCCTGCGACGACGCGCACCTGCTTGCCGAGCCCGCGGGGCGAAACACGCTCCCCGCCATCGCCTGGGCCATGGCCGCGCTCCGCGAGGCCGACGGCGAGGCGATCGCGGCCGTTCTGCCGAGCGATCACCTGCTCGACGACGTCGCGCTGGACGCGATCAGGGGGGCCGCACCCCTCGCCGCGGACCGGCTCGTCACGTTCGGCGTGACCCCGACCTCGCCGCACACCGGGTACGGCTACATCCGTCCCGGTGCGCCGCTGCCGGGAGGGTACGAGGTCGACGCGTTCATCGAGAAGCCCGACGCCGCGACGGCAGAGGCCTACGTCCGCGACGGTTACCTCTGGAACTCGGGGATGTTCCTCCTCCCGACGACGGTCTTCTTCGAGGAGCTCCGCTGCCTCCAGCCCGCGATCGCGGATGCCGTCGCCGCGCTCCCGCCCGACTACGCCGCCATGCCGTCGGTCTCGATCGACTACGGCCTCCTCGAGCACTCGGACCGGGTCGCGGTCGCGCCGCTCGACGCCGCCTGGTCCGACCTCGGCGACTTCGCCGCGTTCGCGGCGGCCGAGCCGGCCGATGCGGACGGTAACGCAGGCACGGCGATCTACCTCGACAGCCGCGACAACTTCGTCCGGGCCGAGGGCAAGCGGGTCGGCCTGATCGGGATCGAGGGCCTGGTCGTGGTCGACACCGACGACGCGCTCCTCGTCGCGAAGAAGAGCGAGACCGGGCGCGTGCGCGAGCTCGTGGCCGCGCTCAAGGCGGCCGGGGATCCCGTCGTGGTCCACCACCGCGAGGAGCACCGGCCCTGGGGGACCTACAAGGTGCTCGAGGGGAACGGCGCGTACAAGATCAAGCGGGTCACGGTCCGGCCCGGCCGCCGCCTCTCCCTCCAGCTTCACCACCACCGCTCCGAGCACTGGATCGTGGT
>DUGU01000180.1 GCA_013331215.1 Methanoregulaceae archaeon | reverse complement strand
TGAAGCGGCAGCACCTCCTCGCGGCAGCGAGGGCGAAGCGGGCCGGGCCCGCCAACAGCATTATGGTTCTCAGGGTCGTCCATTCATAGAGCCTCGGGTTCAAGGGCGACCGATAGGACCGCCTCGCCGGTCCGTGGTCCCCTGCATGCGTCCCACCAATGAGAGGAAGTGTGCAATGATCGACGGGAGTACAACCAATGCCAGAAGGACGGTGACGCTCGAAGAGCTCAGGACCGCACTCCGCGCGCTCCTGCCGGCCATCGGGCGAGAGTATGGCGTGACCTCGATCGAGCTCTTCGGCTCGTACGTCCGCGGCGAGCAGGACGAAGAGAGCGACCTCGACGTCCTCGTCGAGTTCGACCCCGATCGGGGCCTCTCGCTCTTCGACTTCGTCGGCCTGCAGCAGGAGCTCTCGGACCGGCTCGGCGTCCGGGTCGACCTCGTGGAAAAACGGTCTATCAAACCCCGCCTGAGGGACCGCATCCTGCGCGAGGCGGTCCCGTTATGAGGGACTCGCGCTCGGCAACTCAGTACCTCGAGGACATGCTCGAGGCCACCGAGAAGGCGCTCTCGTACACGTCGGGTATGGACCGCGATGGATTCCTCGGTGACGAGTACGCTGTTCTCGTCATCAGTCGGTTGCTGGAGATCGTCGGCGAGGCTGCGAAGAAAGTCCCCGACGCCGTCCGTGCAGACCACCCGGAGATCCCCTGGAGGAAGATCGCCGGGACCCGGGATATCCTGATCCACGCGTATTTCCACGTCGATGCCGGGCAGCTCTGGCGAACAGTAACAGAGGACCTTTCCCCGCTCCGTGATGCGCTCCGCCGGATCCTCTCAGAAGGAGCGGATTAGCACCGGGTCTTGCCGGTACGGAGAACGCCTCCCGACCCCACGCTCCCCGGCCGCCTCCGCGAGTTCCACGCCCGGTTGCCGCTCGCGGGCGGCCGGCGAACGCCGTGTTCGCGCTCCCGGGCGGCCGGATTCTCTCCCGCGCGGCTGTTCTGCGCGATACGCCGCGGGCAGCGTCGCGGCCCTCGCGTTCGGAACCCGGACGTTTTCCCGACGTTGCCATCGGGCCGAGCAGGGGAAGAGCCTTCGGTGCGTCAACGTAGAGATCGAATATAATTAAATATTCATAAGAAACACGTAGATCGATGGCGACGATCACGCTGAGCATCGACGACTCGACTGAGCGGGCCTTCCGGGAGGTCGTGCGGCGGGTCCTCGGGGAACGGAAGGGGAGCCTCGGCGAGGCCGCGACCGAGGCGATGAATCTCTGGGTCCGGGAGAAGACGCAGGAGGCGCTCGCGCGCGATGCCCTCGAGCTGATCGAGAAGCCGCGCCGCCTGGGGAAGCGGTCCTACGGTTCGCGGAGCGACCTGCATGACCGGTAACGCCCCGCTTATCGACACGAACATCCTTGTCTCCCTCTTCGACGGCGACGCGCCCGAAAAACGGGAGGTCTCCCGGGGACTTGTCGAGAGATGCTGGCGGCACGAGGCGGAGTACTCGGTCTCGGTCCAGAACCTGGCCGAGTTCTCGGTCGTGGTGACGGAGAAGGTCGAGCACCCGATACCCACGGACGAGGTTCGGCGGTTCGTTTCGTCCATCGCGCGCTTCGACGGGTGGCGAGTCGTCGGGTACGACGGCGCGACACTGGACAGGGCCCTCGAGCTGCGCGATCGTCACAAAATCCATTTCTGGGACGCGCTCCTGGCCGCGACCATGCTCGCCAACGGGATCGACACGGTCGTCACCGAGGACGCGCACCTCTCCCGGGTCCCCGGGATCACCGCCGTGAACCCGTACGGGGGATGATCCGCCCTCCCGCCCTGCAGAGACGGGAACCTGCGTCGGCAGGGCACGGGCTCTCAATAACCGGCCGGATCTTTGCGCGGCCCCCGGAAGGTCCACGCGCGCCCTCCCTCGGTGGCGGCCGGCCGAACGCCCTGCTCCCGGACGACCGGGTCCTCTCTCTCGCGGCCGTGCTTCGGGATACGCCGCGGGCCGCGCCGGCCCTCGACCAGGAAGCGTTTATATACGGCGACGGCGGCAACAGCTACGTACCGGCCCGAGGCCGGTCGATCCATGGACGCCAACCGGAAGGAAGCCGACAGGTGGTTCCGGCAAGGGGAGCGGGACCTCGAGAGCGCACGGAACAGCTGCCGGTCCGGAGACCAAGAATGGGCATGCTTCCAGGCCCAGCAGAGCGCGGAGAAGGTCCTGAAGGCCCTGCTCTACGCACGAGGCCATCGGAGGATCCTGACCCGCTCCGTCTTCGAGCTGGTCGGCGAGATCGCTCGCTCCGAGGCATCGTTCGCGTCGCTGAAGGCCGACGCGAAGCGCCTCGACGGGGTCTATATCACGACGCGGTACCCGGACAGCATCGTCGGGAACCTGACGCCATCCGAATACTTCGACAGGGAGGACGCCGAGACATGCATCGGGTCTGCCGCATCGATCTGCGAGACGGCGAGGCGGACGTTGAAGGGCTGAGAGAGAGGGTGCGACACCTCGCGGGAGACCTCCGCTCGCGATTCGGCGCGAACCTCGTCCTCCTGTTCGGCTCCCTCGCGCGAGGAGACGTCCACGAAGGAAGCGACATCGACCTCATCGTCGTCGGCGACTTCTCCGGCCGGTTCCACGAGCGGCCGGGCCCGATCCTCGAGATGACGGACCTGCCCGTCGAACCGCTCTGCTACACGGAGAAAGAGTTCGCCACGATGCTGGCCGATGAGAACCCATTCATTCTCGCGGCACTCGAAGAGGGCGTGGCGCTCTGACGGCAACCAGCCGCGGCCGGGCGGAGGGGTGCACGATGAAGACTGAGGCGGGCACGGCGAGAAGGGAACCGCCCGACCCTTCGCTGCCCTCGAGGCTCAGAGAGTTCCACGTCAGGCTGCCGCTCGCGGGCGATCCGCCGAACGCACTCCTCGCGCTCCCGGACGACCGGATCCTCTCCCTCGCGGCCGTGCTGCGGGATACGCCGCAGGCCGCGCCGGCCCTCTCGCTCGAGGCGTGGCGGGAGTTCCTCGACCTGCTCCGGCCGCACGGGGTGTACGCGCTCCTCGCATATCGGCTCAGCGCGTGGCCGGAGGGTTGCCGGCCGCCGGCCGAGGTCATGGACTTT
>DUGU01000334.1 GCA_013331215.1 Methanoregulaceae archaeon | reverse complement strand
CCCGGATGCGGTCTCCGATCGAGACCCCCGCGTTCGCGCGCGTGATATTGTCGATCCGGATCTTCCCCTGGTTCCAGTCCGTTACCAGGGCCCGCCAGACCTTGGCCACGGTGCGGCGCCTGCCCTCGATCAGGACGATGTCGCCGGGCGCGACCCGGAGCTGGAGCATGGTCTCGGGGTCGAGCCGGGCCTTGCCCCCCCCCTGGTCCTCGGGGTACGCGCTGTCCACCTTGAGATAGATTTCCGGCATATGCACCTTACATCTTTTATGTGTTCATTTATAAGTACTGGTGAATGCGCCTCATAGTGATCGACCCGATTGCGGGCGCGGCGGGCGACATGCTCGTCGGCGGGATGCTGGCGGCGGGCGCCGATCGGGACGCGGTGCGCCGCGCGATGGCTTCGGTCGTGGCCGAACCGGAGTTCGGCTTTGCCGACCGCGCCGGCATCCGGGCGGTTCGCGTCGGGACCCACGCAGGCCACGCGGCCAGGACCCTCGACGAGGTGCTCGCCCGGGTGACCGCCGCCGATGCGCCGACGGCCGCGATCGCCCTCGCCGTCCGGGTCTTTCGCCGGCTCCACGCGGCCGAGGCCCGGGTCCACGGCGACGACTCCGTCCACTTCCACGAGGTCGGCGCCGACGACGCGATCGCGGACGTGCTCGGGGCCTCAACGGCTCTCATATCCCTCGGCGCCGACGGGGTCGCGGTCATGCCCGTCCCGCTCGGGCAGGGGGCTGTCGCGGGCGCCCACGGGACCTACCCGCTCCCCGCCCCGGCGACGGTCGCGCTCCTCGCGGGCGCCGGGATCGAAGTACGGCTCGAGCCGGAGGCCGACGGCGAGCTCGTGACGCCGACGGGCGCGGCCCTTCTCGCCGAGATCCGGACACTCTCCTGGCGGATGCTCGGGCCGTTCCGGATCGCGGCAGCCGGGTACGGGGCCGGCTCGCGGAACCCGCCGGGCCGGCCGAACGTACTCCGTGTACTCGTTGTCGAAACGGAGGTTCCGTCCGAGGACTACGTCGAGGTCCTCGAGACGAACGTGGACGACACGACCGGCGAGGTGCTCTCGTATGCGCTCGCCCGGCTCATGGAGGAGGGCGCCCGCGATGCGCAGGCACTCCCTGCCCTGATGAAGAAGGGCCGAATGGGCTACCTGGTCCGCGTCGTCTGCCTGCCAGGGGACGGCCCCACCCTCGCCCGCGTCCTCGCCACCGAGCTCGGGACGCTCGGCGTCCGCTCGGCTCCGTACGTCCACCGACTCGTCGCCGAGCGGACGGTCGAGCCGGTCGAGGTCACGATCGGCNNAGTGCGGGAGGTCGCTCGCGCGGTGGAGGACGCCGTCGGCCGGCTGGCCGCGGGAGAGAGGGCGGATGAGCGCTGAACGGCTCTCGAGCGGGAGCGAAGCCCTCGACCGGCTGCTCGGCGGCGGGTACGAGCGAAAGGTGATCACCCAGCTCTACGGCGAGGCGGCGACAGGCAAATCCACGCTCGCCGTGCTCGCGACGGCCCAGGCGCTCAGGACCGGAAAATCCGTCGTCTACATCGATACCGAGGGCTTCTCGGCCGAGCGGTTCCGGCAGATAGCCGGCGACGAGGCCGGGACCCTCGTGGAGAAACTCTTCCTGTACGAGCCCCTCGACCTCGCCGAGCAGGGGGTGATGATCGCGAACGCCGAGGCGATCCTCCGGACCAAGCCCGCGGCCCTGGTCGTGGTCGACTCGGCCACAGCGCTCTATCGCCAGGAGGACCTGGACGACAACGAAGCCCTGCGCCTCCTGACGCGCCAGATGCTCCATCTCCTCGGGCTCGCCCGGCGGCACGACCTGCCCGTGCTGGTCACGAACCAGGTCTACATGGACCCCGGCAAGAACCGTGTCGTCGGGCTCGGCGGGACCGCGCTCGAGCACATCTCGAAGGCGATCGTCCGGCTCGAGAAGCTCGATGGGCGGCGGCGGGCCGTGCTGGCCAAGCACCGCTCGCGTCCCGAGGGAGCGCGGTTCGAGTACGAGATCACCCAGACCGGGATCCGCGAGGTCTAGGCGACCGGGTACTGGACCTCGGTCATCAGCCCCTCCTCGAGGACCCGGTTCGGATCGTTCAGGTAGATCTCGCGCGCCGGTCCGGTCCATTCCAGCCCGAGGGCGCGCACTGCGCCGAAGACCGCCTCGTGCGCCGACGAGATCCCCTCGTACGGCCCGGTATAAAGGACCGAGACCACGCGAGTCGCGGGGAGGGTCCGGATCTCCAGGGTCGGATCCTCGATCTCGACCCGGCCCGCGACCGGGAGCGCGACCTCGAGGTCCGCGTCCTGCTCGCGGTACTCGTTGTCGTGGTAGATCGTCATGATCGGGCCGGCGGCCCTGAACGCCGGCTTCCGGCCGTTGCGGGGCGCGAGCGCTCCGCAGACCTCGCCGATCATACGGGGGATCGTCTCGCCGTACGTGCCCGTGCCCCTGCGCGAGAGTACGCGCTGGGCCGGGACCTCTTTGACCGTGGGTTCGGTGACGGACATGGCAAATACCTCCGGATCGGCCCCGCCNNGCATCGATCGCCGCCAGCCGCCGAACTTCGAACCCGATCGCCTCGCGCCGGGCGGCGAAGAGCCGCCCGATCGTCTCCCGGTCGCCCGCGGCCCGCGCGTCGAGCAGGGCGCCGACCTCGGCGAGGCCGAAGCCGAGCGAGACCAGGTGGCCGATCGTCACCCCGCGGCCGATCTGGTCGAAGGTGTAGGAGCGGTACCCGGTGCAGACGTCCTTACCGGCCGGGACGAGCAGGCCGCGCTCGTCGTAGAGGCGGAGGGCCCGCTGCGAGAGCCGGGTCACCCGGGAGAAGGTCCCGATCGGGATCCGTTCGGCGGTCATGGCAGCACCTCTTTCGTAGGCGCCGGAGACGGATGAGGGCGCGGAGTCTCACCCGCGTCCGGGTACGGGGAACGGTTCATACGGTATGGCTCCCGTATAGTGATTGTATGCGTCTCACGTTCATCGTCCTTGCCCTGGTGCTCGCTGCGCTCGGGGCCGGGTGCCTCCAGGCGTCGCCGCCCGCGACGCCGACACCGACCCCTTCCCTGGCGCGGTACGCGCCGGGGGACCTCTTCCGGGGCGACCTGGTGGGTGCGGGCTTCGACGACCCGAACGCCACGCCCGCCGGCGCCGCGATCGCGGTCGTCGAGTATCAATCGGCACTGGACCAGTACATCTATACGCTCGTGCAGCCCGTGTCCGGAGGCTGGGCGTACGTCTACCCGTCCGGCGACTTCGTCACGCGCATGGGCAGGGATAGAGCGACCTTCGAGTCGTACCGGCTCGAACGGATCGGGCACGTCGACCTCGCGGCGATCGAGGGGCCGCCGAACGCAACCGCTGCGCGGTAGCCCTGACGCAAACCCATATCTCGGACCCGTGCCAATCCCGATCCGTCATGCGGATCGGGATCATCTCGGACACCCACGACCGACAACGGCGGATCGAGGCCGCCGTCGATCGGCTCAACCGCGCGGACCTCGACCTCGTGCTCCACGCGGGCGACTACGTCTCGCCGTTCGTGGTCCCCTGGCTCGCCGCGCTCTCGGCCCCTCTCGTCGGGGTTCTCGGGAACAACGATGGCGACCACGCTCTCCTCGCTCAACGCTTCACCGAGTACGACCGCTTCGATCTTCGCGGAGACTTCGCGCGGGTCGAGGCGGAAGGGGCCGTGATCGCCCTCCTCCACGGGCACCAGCGCGAGCTTCTCGACGCGCTCGTCGCCTCGCAGGGGTTCGACTACGTGGTCCGCGGCCATTCGCACCGGGCCGGGACCGAGCGGCACGGCCGGACGCTCGTCGTCAACCCGGGCACGGTCTCGGGCATCCTCGCCGAACACCCGACTTTCGCGATCCTCGACACGGCCGCGGGCGAGGTCGAGGTGCTGGTGCTCCGATGACGGCCGACCTGGCGCGGACGGCCACGGCCGCCGCCCTCGGCCGGTACACGGAGGTGCTCGAGCTGACCCGCGGGACGGAGGACCCGGTCCTGCTCGTGCTCCGCGCGGTTGCTCTCGACCGGATGGGCCGCATTCCCGAGGCGCTCGACTGCTGCTCCGGGGCGATCGAGGCGACCCCGCTCGACGCCGACCCCTGGTTCGTCCAGGGTTTCGTCCTCTACCGATTCAGCGAGTTCGAGCAGGCGGCACAGTCTCTGGACCAGGCGATTCGGCTCGCGCCGAGCCACGTGGAGGCACGGTTCACCCTCGGCAACGTCCGGTATGGCCAGGGTCGGCTCGACGAGGCGATTGTCTGTTTCGAGGCAGTCGTCGCGCTCGAGCCGCGGCATGCGAAGGCGCTCTACAACATCGGGGTCGCGCTCTCGGACCAGGGTCGCTTCGGCGAAGCACTCGACTACTACGATCGGGTGATCGCCATCAACGAGTCCGTCCCGGTAGTGCTCCTGAACCGAGGGATCTGTCTCGCCCGGCTTGAGCGGCTGCGCGAGGCCGTCGAGGCGTTCACCCGGGCGCTCGACGTCGACCCCAGGGGCGCGGGGGCCTGGCACAACAAGGGGCTCGCCCTGGCCCGGCTCGGGCAGGACGATGAGGCGAAGTACTGCTTCGCCCAGAGCCGGGCCCTGGTAGGGGTCCAGGCATCGCCGGGGGTGCAGCCCTGACCGTCGGTCGTTCCTCCCGTTTCGCCGGGACCGTGACGCCGTTCTGGCAGTGATCGGCCGCCAGTGCGACGCCCTCGCCCGGTGCGGCACCCGCGACGAGCTCGGGGCGGCCCTCGCGGCGATCATCCGGGGCTACTCACCCCGGGACCTCGGCGAGCTCGACCGGAGTTTCCGCGCGAAGGTCCGGGGCTTCGACCCGGCGTACCGCGACCGGCTGACGGAAAATGTGGCCGAGTACCCCCTTGGGACATGCGAGCGAGCCCTCCTCCTCGACCAGCAGGGGGCGTTCGCCCGGATGACCGCCCCCTCCCCGGAGTGTACGCCGGCGTACATGGCGATAGTGCTCCGTGAGTGCGGGGCGCCGGAGGTCCGCAACCCCCGCCTTCTCTTCCTCAAGTGCCTGCTCGCCGCGTTCCCGATGCTCGTCCGCGACGGGCCGGCACATCCGGCCGGGATGCCGTTTCCGGGCGGCGATCGCGTCGGAAAGGGCGACGGCCGCTACTGGTGCCCGGTGAGGGAGAAGTCGGGCGACGTGGACGGGGCCCTCTGCCCGTTCTGTCCGGCCTGCAAGACGCCCGAGGTTCTGCTATCTCCACGAGCCGCGAGCCGCTCCCGAGCACCGGCGGCGGGCCCTCATCGACCGCTACCACGACGGCCACTACAACGGGTAGAGTATGGAGGGCCCCGCCGCTCGTTCACCGGGCGGCGCGATAGGAGAGGAGCACGGCTCCGTCCTCGAACTGCTCGACCGCCATGCGTTCGAGTTTCGTCCCGAGAGCATCGGGCGCCAGGTCGTCGGCGACGAACGCCGAGCGCGGGCTCGAGCCGCCCGAGAGCCATGGGCAGACGAGAAGGTGTACCTCGTCCACGAGCCCGGCGCGGAGGAGCGCCCCGTTCAGCCGTCCGCCGGAGTCGACGCGGACCCGGCGCACACCGTAGACTTCGGCAAGGCGCCGAAGCGCGAGGTCGAGGTCTACCCTGTCGCTCCCGCACTCAAGGATGTCGACATTCCGCGCGGAGAGATAGTCCCGGTGTGCGCGGGGCACACCCTCGCCGATGAGTGCGACCCACCGCCCCCAGTACGGGGCCTGCTGGAAGACCGACCATCGCCGAACGCGCCCGCGCCCGTCCACGACGGCGAGAAACGGGCGAGGGTCGTCGGGCGGTGCGAGCTCCGGCACCGGCCCATCGTCGTACGTATTCTCGACGCCGCCGTACCGCTCGATCGCGGCGATCGCCGTCTCCGAGCCCGCGAGGATCGCGTCGGCCTCGAACCGTGCCGCGATCCCGTAATACCGCTCGAGGTCCGGCTCGAACCCATCGAGCCGTCCGTCAAGACTGACCGCGAGGTAGCAGATTACGTACGGACGTTCCCGCCGATTATCCATGGTGATGATCTCGGGGGGCGGGACGAAAAAACGTGGACCCGCCTACCTGCGCCGGAGGACGGCCGCCCCCAGGACGGCGACGGCAAGGAGTGCGGCGAACGCGGGGGCCGGGGACCGGGTCGCGGCCGTGGTCGGGGGCCGGGTCGTGTTTCCGCTTGTCGGAGCAGCCTGAACAGCGGCCGCGGCCTCGCTGCGGAGGCCCTCGGCGTCTTCATCTCCGGGATATTGTTCGAGTAGATCGTTCATCGCGTCGACGGCCTCCGCGGACCGGCCGAGAGCGAGGAGGAGCTGGCCCTCGAGGTAGAACCCGTCCCGGTACCCGGTATCGTCGCGGACCACGTTCTGAACGAGCCAGAGGGCCTCGTCGTACCGCCCCTCATCTGCGAGAACGGTCGCCTTGCCCATCAGGGCGATTGGGCTCGCGGGCTGCTTCCCGAGCCAGGCGTCGTAGGCCGAGAGCGCCTCGGCCATCCGGTTCTGGCCGATGAGGAAGGCGGTCCAGGCGTCGTTCGCGTCGGTCGACGCGGGTCGAGCCTCGACAGCGCGTTTGAGAAACCGCTCGGCCGCATCGGGATCGGTCGGCTCTGCCTGCTCCCCGCGGTTGATCAGGGCATCGACATGCTTCGGGTCGATCGCGAGTGCTCGGTCGAACGCGGCTTGCGACTCGCGCGCAGCGGCGTCTTCGCTCTGCATGGAGAGGACGCCACCGCGAATGTCCCAGGCGTCGGCGGACTCGGGGAAAGCGGCCACGAGCCGGGCGGAGGCATCTTTCGCGGTCGCATCGTCGCCGTCGGCGACGGCGATGCCGATGGCGAGTGCGAGGCCGCCGCCGTCCGCGGGATCGGCCGCGAGCCGTTCGTTTGCCTCGGCCCGGCCCTCGTCGGCCATGCCCACGTATCCGAGGATCAGCCCCTTGATCATCCAGGCGCGGAGCTGATCGGGGTTCGCCTGCTGCATGGCCGTGAGGTTCGCCAGAGCCTCGT
The DNA here is from genome assembly GCA_013331215.1 of Methanoregulaceae archaeon. Taxonomy (GTDB): domain Archaea; phylum Halobacteriota; class Methanomicrobia; order Methanomicrobiales; family Methanospirillaceae; genus UBA288; species UBA288 sp11384u. The sequence goes on along the minus strand of DUGU01000334.1, from coordinate 465 downwards.
CCATCCGGCCCACGCGCATCAGGTCCGTCACCTGGTCGAGCTGGCGGTCCGCACCGGTGTCCGCACTCGCCGCGATAGGGAGCAGGGCGAGCAGGATCAGGCCGGCGAGGACGGCCGGGAGTAATCGGGATCTCATCGCGGTCAGAAGGTTGGCCTGTACCACCAAAACCGTTCCGATACCGGCCGACCTCCGGGAGGAAAGTGGAGGAAAGTATATCACTCCCGCGTGCCATCCGGCGGGCATGCTCTCCCTGGAGAATCGTACATACCTGGTCGCCGTGGCGATTGGCGTCGTCCTCGCGGCGGTCGCGCTCTCCCTGATGCCGATGCGCCTGCGCCGGTTCGTCGGCCGGCATCTGCCCTTGTAGACGTCCAGTCCGCGCCCGGGCACCGTCCCGAGAATGGTCCGCGGATTGCGGGAGTCACTACGCTGAGGGCATGTGTAGAGTCTCATAATTACTTGAC
>DUGU01000339.1 GCA_013331215.1 Methanoregulaceae archaeon | reverse complement strand
CGACCAGGGTGCTGGCCGCGCCGATCGCGAACGTAACGGCGTTCACGGAGGTCGTGGACGACATCATCGCGAACAACCCGTTCGGGTGCACGGCGTACCAGTCGGGCAGCGAGACATTGCCCGCCGTTGAAAAGACGCGGGAGGCGTACACGGCCCGGGTCGTGTACGAGAACGGCGAGGCCGAGACCGTCGGCCAGGTCACGGCCAAGTGCCCGACCGTCGCGGCCTACACCGCGAACGTGGCCACGGTCCTCGCGAACGCCGCGCTCGCGACGGCCATGGGCGGCACGGCCGCGCACGCGACGGACGCCGACTCGTTCTCGGCCGTGGTCCGCTGCCACGACCCGAGCGGCGAGGTCTATATGGTCACGATCGGCCGCGAGACCGTCACGGTCTCCTCGTACTCGGCCGACGCGGTCCTCGCCACGGTCGAGAACTGGGCCGACGCCGTCCCGGCGCTCGCCTGATCGGGAAGCGAATGGGGAAATAGCGAATAGGCCCGGCGGGGATTTGGAGCGCCCCGCCGGACCGGCAGGGTCGCTGGACGGGGGCCGGCCTGGCCTCCGAATTTTTTAGGGATGTGAACTCCATCGGCCGAATCGCGGTCGAAGGGGTCGCCTGTGGTGATGTACGCGTACGCCCCGCACTGAACGAATGCGTCCAGCGATTGTCTGCGCGATGCGACCGGCCGGTCCAGGGGCACGATCGTGCTTCCCCGCGGAGGACTGCCGGATCCGCCCCCTGCGCCGGAGGCTTGCCGAAGCGGGATCAGCGCCGGGTACGGGGAACGTGCGGGGCCGAACGGGGCATGGAGAGACCAACCTATTAATATTCGATATCCGTAGTGAAAGCAGCCCCGGCCCGACCGGATCGGCCGTGGGGGACCTGACGATGGCGACAACGGTTGGAGAGTACATCAAGCGCGATCACGACGACTTTCGTCTGATCTTCGAGCGGCTACGGAACAGCGCCGAGAACGAGGCGGCGCTCCGCGGCGAGGTCTATCCGTTCCTCATCGACCGCGTCCAGGCCCATGCCGTGGCCGAGGAGGCGACAATCTTTCCGCAGATGGAGAAGGACTCCAACCTGCTGCCGGCCACCCTCGTCCTGATCGCGGAGCATCGCGGCATGGACACGCTCGCCCGCGAGCTCGCCGAGACCCCGTTCGACGCCCGGACGTGGCGGCCGAAACTCTTTCCGCTGTTCGACGTGATGCGCTGCCACCTGGCCCGGGAGGAGGCGGACGTCTTTCCCCGCGTCTCCTGCCGCTTCTCCCCGGAAGCCCTCGAGGAGGCCGGAGAGGAGTTCCAGCGGATACTCCAGCGGGAATGGAAGATCAAGGGGCTGCACGGCGGGCTGCCGCCGGCGATGCAGCGGAGGTGACGGGGATGAACGCGTCCGACACGCCCGCCGGCACCATGGGCGGGAACCCGGAACAGCTCCGGCAGGAGTGCATCTGTCCCGAATGCCCGACGTACACGCCCTGCGCCCGGGATGCACAGGAGCTGCTCTACTGTGTCGCCGGCCGGAGTCCCCGCTGCATCACCGAGGACCTCGGGTGCATCTGCCCGACCTGCCCGGTTGCGGACAGGATCGGCCTGGAGCACCTCACGTTCTGCCTTCTCGGCTCCGAGGCGGCGCAGCGAGCCGGCAGAGATGCTCGCTGAGGGAGGTTCCCGAAGTCCCGTCCCTCCGTAATCGCGCTGCCGTCCGGTTCCTCTCGCCTCCGCGCCCCGTCTCGTCAGGGGCCTGCCTCGCTCCCCGGTGTCGTCATTCCCGGGGGACGGTCCGGGCGATGGCCTCCCGATAGGGGAGCCCTCACCTCAACGCCCCTGCGCCCCGGGCTCCCTCGAGCACTGCCCGCCGGCCGACCGCACGGCCTCTTCGATGGTCGAGAGCAGCCCTTCGTCGGTGAGCGCGAAGTCCAGGAGCTCGAACTCGTTCACCAGGCGGATCGGTTTGAGGACGACCAGGGGATTTCTCCCGGCCGCCTCTCCTGGATAATCGGGCGGCACCACGGTCATCGTCCCGTCCTCCCAGACGGCCACGTTCCCGTTCCCCGCCTCGTCCCTGAGTTTCCTGACAATGTCCTGCGTGCGCATCGGCTCTCCCTCCGGCCGGGAGTGAGGCGTGCGGCCGGGAATAGGTTCCGGTGCGGACCGCCGGCACCCACTCCACCAGCCTTGGCATGAGCCGGATCGTTCGATCTGCCCCGTCGAAGACCGGCCGACACCGCCTGCCCGGCCCTCGAGGCCGCCCGGCCGGCCAGGTATTTCACTCCCCGGACGTCCAACGATACACTTATCGAGATTCTTACCGATACCTTGTCAATGAAGGGCCGGCCGTTCGTCCGCATCGCGATCCTCGTCTCGCTCCTGCTCTTCTCCGTCATCGCCGTCCCCGCGGCCGCGACGGACCTGGCGTACGCCGGCCGGACGATCACGATCGCCAGCCCCGGCTCGTACGTCCTGACGAACGACATCACGGACAGCAACCTCGCGACCTGCATCGAGGTCCGGGCCTCGGACGTCGTCTTCGACGGCGGCGGGCACCTGGTCGATGGCACGGGCACCGCGAGCTCGGCCGGCATCGACGTCGACAACCCGTCGGGGTGCCGGAACGTCACGATAAGGAACGTCCGCGTCCGGGACTGGGACTCCGGCGTCTACCTCCACGGGGTCGTGGACTCGCGAATCGAGTCGTCCATGCTCGAGCACAACCTCTTCTGCGGGGCGGTGTTCTACCTGAACGCGACGGGGAACACGGTCGCGGGCTGCACCGTCACGGGCAACGGGTACGGCATCGTCCTCTCCGCCGGCGCGGCCGACTGCGCGGTCCTGGACAACCGGATCGAGAGCAACGAGTGCGGGCTCTACCTCTATGACTCGGACGGCGTCACCGTCGCGCGGAACATCATCGCGGCCAGCACCGACGCCGGCGTCCGGAAGTATCTGTCCGGGAGCGGCACAGTCTACGACAACCGCTTCAACAACACCCTCAACGTCGCCTTCACCGGCGAGCCCATCGAAGCGAACACCTGGTCGGTCGAGCCCCGCAGCGGCCCGAACATCGTGGGCGGGCCCTCGATCGGCGGCAATTACTGGGGACGGCCCGAAGGCACGGGCTTCTCGGAGCTCACCGCCGACGGCGACAGCGACGGCTTCTCGGATGCCCCTCTCGAGGTCGCCCCGCGGAACGTCGACGAGCGCCCCCTCGCCCCGTCGGTCGGGTTCATCCCGACCCCGGAACCGACCCCGACGTACGAGGCTCCGGAACCGACCCCGACGTACGAGCCTCCGGACCCGACTCCGACGCCAGAGACTCCGACGCCGACACCCGTCACGTCGATACCGATCCCGCTCCCCACGACGCCCGGCGTGGCCACGGTCCCCGGCGGCGCCGGGGTCCCGACGGACACGAACGCCGACGGGCTGTACGACGACGTCAACGGCAACGGGAGGAAGGATTTCGGAGACGTCGTGCTCTT
>DUGU01000147.1 GCA_013331215.1 Methanoregulaceae archaeon | reverse complement strand
CGCCGGCCACGCGCTCGGGGTGCGTGTAGATGTTCATCCTTCCGGCCCGGACGAACCCGACGATCGCCAGCCCCCCCTTCTCCGCGAGCTCGACCGCGAGCGAGGTGGTCGCCCCGCGCGAGACGATCAGCGGGATCCGGGCGCGGAGGCATTTCCGGGCCATCTCCGACGAGATCCGGCCCGTGCAGACGACGAAGCAGCCGGTAGTCTCGATCGCGTTCAGGGCCGCGAATCCGATCACCCGGTCGAGCGCGTTGTGCCGGCCGATGTCCTCGACGAAGGTGACCACACCGCCGTCGGCGCGGACGAGGCCCACGCCGTGGACGCCGCCCGTGAGCCGGTGCAGCGGAGAGTTCAGAAGGTCTTTGACCGACGCGACGATCGTCTCCGGCCCGACCGCGAGGTCCGACAAGATCTTCGGGAGGCGGCGGGTGTCGAGGAATGAGGTCGTCCCTCCGCAGCCCGAGAGGACGCTCTTCTTCGAGAAGAGGAGCTTCTGCGGGTTCTTCGTGATCACCTCGACCGAACTCTCGCGCTCGGCGAGCGCCTCGATCTCGCCGAGTGACTTGATCAGTCCCTCGGTCAGGAGAAAGCCGACCGCGAGCTCTTTGAGCATGGTCGGACTCGTCATCATCGTCGCAGCCGTGCGGCCGTTCACGATCACCGAGACCGGAACCTCGTCCACGACCGGGTGGCGCACGGGCATGTAGCTCCCGTCCTCGTACTTGATGCAGGGCAGTTCGTGATACATGGTCATCCCTGGCGGGCCAGCTCGCCGACCGTGGCGGTGAGCAGGTCCACCTCTTCCTCGGTGTTGTAGAGGTACAGGCTCGCCCGGACCGCCCCGTCGGGGCAGCCGCAGTGCTCCATGAGCGGCTGGCAGCAGTGGTGGCCCGAGCGGACGAGGACCTGGACGGCCTCGTCCAGGACGTGGGCCACGTCGTGGGGATGGTAGCCGTCCACGTCGAACGCGACCACGCCGATGCGTGGGGTGCGGCCGTCCGGCCCGAGCACCCGGACGCCGTCGCAGGCGGAGAGGCCCGCGAGCAATCGGGCCGTCAGCGCCTCCTCGTGCGTGCGGACCGCGTCCATTCCGATTGCTTCGAGGTACTCAACCGCGCGGGCGAGCCCGAGGAGGCCGGAGACGTTCGGGGTCCCGGCCTCGTACCGTCCGGCGCCGGGCGCTGCCCGCACCTCTTCGTCCGAGACCGCCTCGACCATTCCCCCACCGAGGAGCAGGGGTTCGATCACCGGCTCGCTCATCCAGAGCACCCCGGTCGCCATCGGCCCGAGCATCTTGTGCCCGGCGAACGCGAGGAAATCGCAACCGAGGTCTCCGACGTCGACGGGTCGGTGCGGCACCGACTGTGCGCCGTCCACGAGGATCCGGGCGCCGTGGTCGTGGGCGAGCCTCCCGATCGCCTTCACGGGCGCGACCGAGCCGAGCACGTTCGAGGCGTGCGTGACCGCGACGAGCCGGGTGCGGTCGTCGATCGCCTCCTCGAACGCCTCGAGGGGTACGGTGCCGTCCGGGAGCGGATCGAGCAGGGTCGCCTCCACGCCGCACTCGCGAAGCCGGAGCCAGGGCAGGAGGTTCGAGTGGTGCTCGGCCCGGGTGGTCACGACCCGATCGCCGCGCTCCCAGGGGAGGCCGCGGGCGACCATGTTGATCGCCTCGGTCGTGTTTCGCGTTGCAACGAGCAGCCCGTCCTCGCCGCGGATGAACCGCGCCACCGTCCGGTGCGCCTCCTCGTACCGGAGGGTGGCCATGCGGGCGAGCCGGTGCACGCCGCGGCCAACGTTCGCCCGGTACTGGAGGTCGAACTCGCGGACGGCGTCGGCGACCTGGATCGGCGTCAGGCTGACCGAGGCGCTGTCCAGGTAGTGGAGATGTGTGAGCAGGGGAAAGTCGGTCCGGCAGTCCTCTATCGGCATAGGCCTCTACCGTTCGAATGGTGGCGGGCAACGGATAAAGGGTTGCGCTCGCCTCCGGCTCCCCCTCGAGGAGGAGGGGGACGGGTCAGTCCCATAGAGGCCGGTCGAGAGGTAGCGCTCGTCCGTATCGGGCAGTATGACGACGATTGTCTTTCCGGCCGAGTCGGGGCGCGCCGCGATCTGCAGCACGGCCTCGAGCGCAGCGCCCGACGAGGCCCCGGCCACGCTCCCCCCCCCGGGCGAGCCGCCGCGCCGTGGCGAATACGTCTTCATTCGTGACCGGCCGACCTCGTCGATAACCTCCCGGGTGAGCACGTCCGGCACGAAGCCTGCACGGATCCCCGGATCCTACGGGAACCCGGCTCGCCGCCGAGAGGACTGACGAGGCCGCGCGCCTCGCGCATGCGGCCCCCACAAGCTGGAAAAGCTCCGCGCGGGTGCCACAGAGACCCGTCCGGCCGCGAACAATTCCATAATCCTAAATACTTATTCGATCAAGATTTAATCGAAACGGTGAGAAGGGACCGGGACCGGCGGCATGAGTCGCACGCATGGTATGGTGGATCTGCCAGCGTCCCGGTACACACCGGTGAATTCGATGAAGGAACGTGATCAGGGAATGGACCGGCGGGTCAGGGAGTTCGTCTCGCTCTCGCCGGAC
>DUGU01000325.1 GCA_013331215.1 Methanoregulaceae archaeon | reverse complement strand
CGCTCTGCGATACCAACAACATGACGCAGTTCGTCGACCTCGTGATCCCGACCAACAACAAGGGGCGGAAGGCCCTCTCGATGGTCTACTACCTGCTGATGCGCGAGATGCTCCGCCAGCGCGGCATCCAGACGTCGTTGACGCAGGAAGATTTCGAGACCGATCTGTAGATATACGAGGAGGCAGGAGAGGTTCTCCCATGCAGGTCAGGACGCCGGCGGTCGCCGGCATGTTCTACCCGGGAGAGCCCCACCACCTCGAGCAGCTGCTCGAGCGGTTCTTCCTCGGAGCGGAGACGGCGGAGGTGCGCGATCCGTACGCGATCGTCGCGCCTCACGCCGGATACGTCTATTCGGGCGCGGTCGCGGGCAGGGCCTATGCGACGCTCCCGGCGGACTTCGACGGGACCTTCGTCGTTGTCGGCCCCTCGCACGGAGGGTATCCGACCTGCGCCTCGGCCGTCCCGTGGGAGACCCCGCTCGGGGTCGTCGACACGGACACAGCCCTCGTCGCGGCGCTCGGAATCCCCACGAACGAGTCGTACATGCGCGACGAGCACTCACTCGAGGTCCAGATACCGTTCATCAAGTACCGGTGTCCGCGCGCGCGGATCGCCCCGGTGATGATGGGGCTCCAGGACCTCGGGTCGGCCGCGGCCCTCGGCGAACGGATCGTCCGGGCGGTTGAGGAGACCGGGCGCGAGGTCCGGGTGGTCGCGTCGAGCGACTTCTCGCACTACGTCCCCGACCGGGTCGCCCGGTCGCAGGACCTCTCCGCGATCGAGGCGCTCGCCGACCTCGACCTCGAGCGCTTCTACGAGCGGATCGCCGAGCGGCATGTGACCGCGTGCGGCTACGGCCCGATCGCGGCAGCCTGCACGGCGGCCGAGGCCAGAGGTGCGAAGCACGCACGCCTTCTCCAGTACGCGACGAGCGGCGATGCGACCGGCGATACGTCCTCGGTCGTGGGGTATGCGGCACTAGCGGTGATATAGGGTGGCAACGTGGTCGGCCCCGGGCAAGGTCTTCCTGTTCGGGGAGCATGCGGTGGTCTACGACAAGCCCGGGCTCGCGATGGCGATCAAGCCCCGGGTCCTCGTCTCGGTCCGCCGCCACCGCCACCCGGCGCCAGCCAAGTCGCCGTACATCGCCCAGTGCTTTCGAGAGCTCGGCGTGACGGGCTCGGTCTACGTCTCGAGTCAGATGCCGTCGTCGGCCGGGCTCGGGTCGTCGGCTGCGGTGACCGTCGCGACCCTCTCGGCCGCAAACGACGAGTTTCGTCTCGGGCTCGAGCGTGAGGAGATCGCCGGGATCGCACATCGGGTCGAGCAGGCAGTCCAGAAAGGGCGGGCGTCGCCGACCGACACCTACGTCTCGACCATGGGAGGGCTGGTCCTGATCATGGACGGGGCGCGGCGGCGGGTGCCGCCCGTGAACCTGAACCTGGTGGTGGGGAACACCCAGGTCTCGCACAGCACTTCGCGCATGGTCGAGCTCGTGGCCGAGGAGCGGGCGGCCCGGCCCGCGGTGATCTACCCGATCCTCGACGCGATCGGAGCCCTGACCCTGGAAGGGGTCCGGAAGCTCGAAGACCCCAAGACTCTGGGAAAACTGATGGACACGAACCATGCCCTGCTCGATGCGATCGGGGTCGGCCACCCGGCCCTGACGAAGCTCGTCCTCGCGGCCCGCGCCGCGGGGGCGTTCGGGGCGAAGACGACCGGGGCGGGCGGCGGGGGCTGCATGATTGCGCTCTCTCCGAAGACCGGCAAGAACCGGATCGCAGGGGCGCTCGACGGCGCGGGCGGGCGGGCCTTCGTCACGAGCCTCGACACGGTCGGGGCGAGAAAGGAGCACGATGTCTGAACCGGCCCTCCTGAAACTCGGCGGTTCCGTGGTCACGGAGAAGCGGAGCGGCGGCGGCATCGACCGGGCCGCGATCGGCGCGATTGCGGCCGTTCTCGCCGCGGCGGACTTCGCGGGCGCGGTGGTTCACGGTGCCGGAGCCTGCGGTCACCCCGAGGCGCACCGGTACGGGCTTGCGCGCGGGGCGGACCGGTCCACGAGGACCGGGATCCCGGTCACGCACGAGGCGGTCGCATCGCTCAACCGCGCGGTCGTGGCGGCGCTCCGGAGAGCGGGGCTCGACGCGGTCGGCGTCCACCCGCTCGGGTCCTGCACGGCCGAGGATGGAAGGATCGCCTCGTTCGAGGTGGAGCCGCTTCGACTCCTTCTCGGGATCGGGTGCGTACCCGTGCTCCACGGCGACGTGGTGATGGACCGGCGCCGCGGAGCCTGCATCGTCTCGGGCGACCAGCTCGTCGGGTACCTTGCGCCGCGGCTCGGCCTCTCGCGCGTGGGCCTGCTGACCGACGTACCGGGTGTGTTCGGCCCGGAGGGCGCAGTCGTGCCGCGGGTCTCGCGGGCCGGCGCCGGGAGGATCGCACTCGGCGTGTCGGCCGCAACGGATGTGACCGGGGGAATGGGCGGCAAGGTTGCCGAACTCCTCCGGCTCGCCGACGAGGGCGTCTCCTCGCACGTCTTCGGCCGCGACCGTCTTGCCGACTTCCTCGCAGGCCGCCCCCACGGCGGCACCGAGATCGTGCCGGAGGACGCATGACGAACGGGCCGACCTCGGCGCGGAAACTCGACCACCTCCGCATCTGCAGCGAGCTCCCGGTCGAGGCCGGCAACGCCGGCTTCGGCGACATCCGCCTGGTCCACAACGCGCTCCCCGAGTGCGACATGGACCTGGTCTCGACCGCGACGCAGTTCCTTGGGTACCGTTTCGGCGCCCCGCTGATGATCGCGGCCATGACCGGGGGACATGCTGAGGCCACCCCGATCAACGCGCGCCTCGCGTCCGCGGCCGAACGGTTCGGCCTCGGGATCGGGGTCGGCTCCCAGCGCGCCGCACTCGAGGACCCCTCCCTCGCGCCGAGCTACCGGGTGGTCCGGGAAGCAGCTCCGACCGCGTTCGTGGTCGCGAACCTCGGGGCTGCGCAGCTCCGCGATCACGGGCAGGCCTGGGCCGACCAGGCTGTCGAGCTGATCGGGGCGGACGCTCTCGCCGTCCACCTGAACTTCCTGCAGGAGGCGATCCAACCCGAGGGCGACCGCTACGCCACCGGATGCCTGGACGCGATCGAGGCGCTCTGCGACGGCGCGGCCTACCCCGTCATCGTCAAGGAGACCGGGAACGGTATCTCGGGCGAGGTCGCGCGGCGCCTCTACGGGGCGGGCGTGGCCGCGATCGACACGGGCGGGCTCGGCGGCACCTCGTGGGCCGTGATCGAGGCCGTCCGCGCTCGCGAGGCGGGCCGGCCCGGCGACGGGCGCCTGCATGCCCTCGGGGGAGCGTTCATCGACTGGGGCATCCCGACCGTCGCGAGCCTGATCGAGGTCGCACGATGCGGCGGACCGGTGATCGCGACCGGTGGCGTCCGGACGGGACTCGACATCGCAAAGGCGATAGCCCTCGGCGCGGACCTCGCAGGGATGGCTCTGCCTCTGCTCGGGCCCGCTACGGACGGACAGGAGGCGCTCGATGCCGTGATCGAGCGCGTGATCGACGAACTTCGCGTGGCGATGTTCCTCACGGGATCTCCCGATGTGCCGGCGCTCCGGCGGGCGCGGGCGATTGTCACGGGACGAATACGAGAATTGACAGAATTTTAGGAGATACAGATGGATGTAGAGATTATCGCGGTGGGCGGGTACGACGAGGTCGGCAGAAACATGACTGCCGTCCGCTGCGGAAAAGAGATAGTGGTCTTCGATATGGGCCTGCGCCTGGACCAGGTCATGATCCACGAGGACGCCGAGATCGAGAATATGCACTCCCTTGACCTGATCCAGATCAAGGCGATCCCGGACGATACGATGATGAACGCAATCGAGGGCCAGGTCAAGGCGATCGTCTGCACCCACGGCCACCTCGATCACATCGGGGCGATCCCGAAGCTCGCGCACCGCTACAACGCGCCGATCATCAGCACGCCGTACACGACGGAACTGATCCGGCAGCAGATCCAGGGCGAGAACAAGTTCGAGGTGAAGAACAAGCTCTTCGCGCTCAAGGCGGGCGGGAAGTACACGATCTCCCCCAATCTCGTGCTCGAGTTCGTGCGGATGCAGCACTCGATCATCGACACCGTCGCGGCCGTCCTCTGGACTCCGCACGGCGCCGTGGTCTACGCCCTCGACTTCAAACTCGACCGGACGCCCGTGATCGGCGAGCCCCCGGACTTCGCGCGCCTGGCCCAGATCGGCAAGGAGGGCGTTCTCGCTCTGATCGTGGAAGCCATCAACATCGACCAGAAGGGGCGGTGTCCGTCCGAGCGGATCGCGCGCGACCTCGTGCGCGACACCATGACGAGCTTCGAGGACGAGAAGACCGCGATCATCGTCTCGACCTTCGCGTCGCACATCTCCCGGATCAAGACGATCGCCGAGACCGCGCACGAGATGGGAAGAAAACCGGTGCTGCTGGGCCGCTCGATGGAGCGCTACTCCACGACGGCCGAACAGATGAAGCTTGTCAGCTTCCCACAGACGACCTCGGTCTTCGGCAACCGCCGGACGGTCGAGCGGACCATGCGGCGGATCATGAAGACCGGGACCGAGCAGTTCGTCCCGATTGTCACGGGCAACCAGGGGGAGCCGGGCGCGGTCCTGACACGGATCGTCGCGGGCGAGACACCGTACAAGGTCAACAAGGGCGACAAGGTCCTCTTCTCGGCCAATGTGATCCCGAACCCGATGAATCACGGGAACCGGTACCTGACCGAGGCAAGGCTGAGGGGGGCCGGCGCGCGGATCTTCGACAAGCTTCACGTCTCGGGCCATGCCTACCTCGAGGACCACTACGAGTTCCTCCACCTGCTGAACCCGCAGAACGTGATCCCCGCCCACGCCTCGCTCCCCGTCACGGCTAAGTACGCGGACTTCGCGGCCGACCTCGGGTACACGACCAAGACCGACTGCCACCTGATGCAGAACGGACAGAAGGTGAAGGTCCACTAGGAGACGACCATGGAACTGGATGCCTATCTCGAGCATACGGCCGATCAGATTGACCGGCTGATCGACCGATACTTCGGCGCTCCCGTGGGGGAGCTAAACCGCGCCGCGTCCCATCTTCTCACGGCGGGGGGCAAGCGCCTCCGTCCGGCCCTGCTGATCCTCGCCGCGGATGCGGTGAGGAAAGGCTCGTCCGACGACCTGATGCCCGCAGCTCTCGCGATGGAGCTGACTCACACCTTCACCCTGATCCACGACGATATCATGGACCGGGACAGCTACCGCCGCGGTGTGCCGACCGTGAACCACCGGTGGGACGAGCCGACCGCGATCCTTGCGGGCGATGTGCTGAACGCCCGGGCCTTCTCGTTCCTCGTGGGCGCAGTCGCCCCCGAGGCCGCGCGTATCCGCGCGACCGGGATGCTCGCGATCACCTGCGACGAGCTCTGCATGGGCCAGCACCTGGACATGACCTTCTCGTCGCGAAGCGACGTGACGGACGGCGAGTACCTCGAGATGGTCGAGAAGAAGACGGGCGCGCTCTACGGCGCGTCGGCCGCGATCGGGGCAGTCCTCGCCGGGGCGAGCGAACCTCAGATCGAGGTCCTCTACCGCTTCGGCCTCGCCTGCGGGGTGGCGTTCCAGATCCAGGACGACCTGATCGACCTGCTCGCGCCGCCGGGCACGAGCGGCAAGGACCGGGGCTCGGACATCCGCGAGGGCAAGGCGACCCTGATCACGATCCTGGCCCGCGACCGGGGCCTGGACCTCTCCCCGTTCCGCCGCCCCCTCTCGGAGGCGGAGATCGAGGAGG
>DUGU01000269.1 GCA_013331215.1 Methanoregulaceae archaeon | reverse complement strand
GGCCAACTCCCTGCGTGAAATAACGAATTCAGGCGAAAGGGCCCATCCAAGACCGAGAACTTGATGGAGCACCGGCAGAGGGATCGGTGCGTCACTTCCGGGATTTCCCGTATACTTTCTGGACGCCTCCATCTTTGCGAGAGGGACTCTGATCCGGGCAAAAATATTCCGGACCTCTACTACTAAATCTCCCAATGCTAGATCCGCGATCTCTGGTCGCTTCTTGTAGTACTCAAAGACTACGCGAACGAGTTCATAGGCGGTCAACACCCATTGTTCCGAGGAGGCAATCTGGTCAGTGAGTTTCGCCGACTCTTCAATCGTACCAAGACCTGCCAGATCGAGGCGGCTCCGGCGCTGGTCCTCCCGAATCAGCTCGATATCCTGACGTCCGATGCTTTGCGCTCTAGATACGGCTACCAGAGGGAAATGAGCCAACCCCTGCGATGCCCATATCCATCGCTTGTACCGTTCCTGAAAGTCCTCGGGCTCAACACCCGCCTGCTCATCATTCGATGTATTGTTCACGAAACATCGCCTAGATCTACGAGTTGATTCAATTCACACCACGAGGATCTTCAGAACCTTATCGCCGTCGTGGTTGTACATATTCACAGCGATCTGCTCTCGTCACATCCTCGAAAATTGTCGGTTCCACATCCGATAAAGCGCGGTTCCCGCTCCCTTGATGACCTTGTCCGAAATCATAGGGTCAGTAAAGCGGAATGGAAGCTTGGATTCGGCGTACCATGATTTTAGGATAGGGTTTCCGAGGACGACGGAGGGCATGGGGAATCGCTGGGCTGATGATAGTAAAAAGCAGCTCGACGGATAGCCCGATGAAAGTTTTGATCCACCGCCGTCGTTACGCGAGGAGGATGCAATGAAGGAACGATCTAATGATGGATGCTCCCTAAAGGGCGGCCGTAGAGGCAGTCACCCCAGGAGCTCGTCCACGGCCTTCAGGTGCTTCCTGATTTCGAGCCCCTGCGGGCAGCGCTCCTCGCACTCGCCGCACTCGGTGCAGTTCGACGCGGCCCCGCCGAACCGGGCGAAGATGTGGTACCCCGACTTCGCGCCCGCGGCGTCGCCGTAGATGTGCGCGTCGTTGTACAGGGAGAAGCACTCGGGGATGTCCACGCCGGACGGGCAGGGCTGGCAGTACCCGCAGCGCGTGCAGTCGATCGCGCTCCGCCCGCGGTACAGGGCGCGGACGTCGTCGTAGACCGCCCGCTCGGCTGGCGAGAGCGAGCCCGGACGGGCCCGGTCCGCGTACGCGAGATTCTCGCGCACCTGGTCCATGGCGCTCATCCCCGAGAGCACGACCGTGACTTCGGGCTGGTCCCAGAGCCAGGCCAGGCCCCACTCCGCCGGCGTCCGTTCGGCCCCGGCCCGCGCCCAGAGCTCTGCCGCGCCCGGGATCGGCCGGGCGAGAGCGCCGCCCCGGAGCGGCTCCATGACCACGACCCCGAGCAGGCGGTCGGCTGCGTACCGGACGGCCTCGATCCCACCCTGGTAGTGGACGTCCATGTAGTTGTACTGGACCTGGGCGAAGATCCAGTCGTACGCGTCCACGATCGGCGTGAAGGCCGGAAAGTCGTCGTGGAACGAGAAGCCCGCGTGCCGGATCCGGCCGTCGGCGAGCGCGTCGTCGAGGAACTCCAGAACGCCGAGCGCCCGCATCCGCTCCCAGCTCTCCCCGTTCAGCCCGTGGAGGAGGTAGAAGTCGATGACGTCGGTCCGGAGCCGCGCGAGCTGCTCGTCGAGGTAGCGGTTCATCTCCCCGCGCTCCTTCACCATGAAGACCGGGAGCTTGGTCGCGAGCTGGACGCGCTCGCGGTATCCGTCCCCGAGCGCCTCGCCGAGGAACGGCTCGCTCTCTCCCTCGTGGTAGACGTACGCCGTATCCACGTAGTTGACCCCGGCGTCGATCGCGTACCGCACCATCGCCTTCGCTGCCGGCCGGTCGATCCGGCCGTCGGGCGTTTTGGGCAGGCGCATGGCCCCGAACCCCAGCACCGAGAGCGGAGCCTCGACCCCCCGCATCCGCCGGTACTGCATCAGCGCTCCGCCGTCAGTCGGCGGCCGACGGACCACGCCCGGCCCCGCTTCTCCCCGAGCGACCGGTATGTGTTGTCGGGCATGGTCAGCAGGAGCGGGTCGACCGCGTCCATCTCTATCCGATCGTCCCGGAGCACGGCCGGGTCCGCGTACGCCGCCACGATCTCGCCGATCGCGAGGTCGTGCGACGGCAGGGAGACGACCTGCACCACCCGGCACTCCATCGCCACCGGGCAGTCCGCAACCATCGGCGCGGTCCCGAGCTCGCCGTACACGACCTCGAAGACCGCCGATTTGTCGACGCCCGCGCCCGAGACGAGGCCGCAGTAGTCGATCGCCTCCATCTGCGCGGCCGACGGGATGTTGACCGAGAAGGTGCCGGTCTCCCGGATCGCGGCCGGCGTCGCGTGGCTCCGGTTGATGCCGCAGCAGAGCATGGGCGGCGCGAGGTTCGCGCGGCAGCACCAGCCGGCGGGCATGAAGTTCGCCCGGCCCCCGAGGAGCGACCCGACCAGGACCACCGGCATGGGGAGGGAGACGTTCGGCGAGACCCGGACCCGCTCCACCTCAGCCACCCCAGAGGTTCCGGTGGATCCGCTCCGCCGAGTACCGGTCCTGCGGTGCGGGCGTCTCTGCCGGGTGGCCCAGCACGATGAACGCGACCGGCTCGACCCCCTCGGGGAGCTCGCAGTGCCGGACGAAGCCCGCGACCCGGTCCTCGAGCGGGTAGCACCCGGTCCAGACCGCCCCGAGCCCGAGCGCGTGGGCCGCGAGGAGCAGGTTCTGGGTTGCGGCCGAGCAGTCCTGGACCCAGAAGAACGGGAACGGGAGGGAGCGCGTATCCGCGCAGACGAGGATGCCGAGCGGCGCGTCCCTCGCCCAGCGGGCGTACGGGCTGAACTCCGGGATCGCGTCCAGCGCAGCCCGGTCGTCGATCACGACGAACTGCCAGGGCTGCTCGTTCGCGGCCGACGGGGCCTGCATGGCCGCGGCCAGAAGGGCACGGACCGTCGCGTCGTCGACCGGCTCCTTCGAGAACCGTCGCACGGAGCGGCGGGTCATGATGGCGTCGATGGTCTCCATGGTGATCGGAGAAGGGCACGGCCGGTATTAATACCGCGCGCCGACGAACGCCCGTCTGCCGGACCAAAAAGAGAGGATCAGGGCACGACCTTGTACGGCCGCATCATCTCGTTGTCCTCGTGGTCGATGATGTGGCAGTGCCAGACGTAACCCGGTCCGACCGTCGGGTCGAAGACGAAGGGCGACCCGTCCTGCGCGGTCCAGCGGACGCGGATCCGTGTGACCTCGCCGGGGTTCATCTGGATGGTGTCCTTCCACCCGAGCTCGCTCGGCAGCGGCCCTGTAACCTTGCCCTGGAAGTACGGTGTCGGGTCCAGCGGAATGGTCGGATGATTCAGCGGCGGCATCCCGTTCAGGGCCATCCAGGCCTTGTTGTACTTGGCGGACTGGAACGGCGTCCGGTTCACCAGCTGGAACTGGACCAGGTGCAGGTGGATCGGGTGCGTGTCCGCGGTCGTGTCGACGATCACCCGGTCCTCGGTCGCGCCGTTCTTCGGTAGCTCCGAGACGGCGGCGGCGTACGGCTGGCCGTCGAGCAGGATCTGGACCGGTCCGGCCGGCCCCATGATCTCCTCGAGGGTCAGGATACGGGTCTTGGTCGGTGCGGGCAGGTTCGGGAACGTTGCGCCGGCGAGCGTCGGGTTCAGCGCGGCGGGCAGCACCGGGAACGACGGGCCGCCTGCGCCCGTGACCGTGAACTGCACGATCTGGCCCGTCGTCTGCGGGTCGGCCGTCGTCCCGGCAGGGAAGGGCGCCTTCGCCGTGTTCGTCAGGGTCACCTTGGTACCGATCGGCAGCTTCGAGAAGTCCACCAGGATGTCGGCGCGCTCGCCCGGCGCGATGGTCAGCTGGGTCAGGGGGGCGGCCGTCTTGAGGTACCCGCCGTCGGTCCCGATCTGCGTGAAGCCCATCTTGTTCGAGAAGCTCAGGGTGTAGAACCGGGCGTTCGAACCGTCGAGCAGGTGGAACCGGTACGTCCCCTGCGTCACGTTCATATTCGGCCAGACCTTGCCGTTGACCATGATCGTGTCCCCGAAGAACTCGGGATTCCAGTACGGGTGGATCGTCGGGTTATTGCCGACCGTCGGGAAGAAGAACGAGCCGTTCGGGTTGAACGTGCGGTCCTGGATCGCGAGCGGCATCTCGTATTGTCCCTGCGGCAGGAGCGGTTCGATCGGGTCGTTCGCGTCGCGGATGAAGTAGTACCCGGCCATGCCGGACATCACGTTGATCCGCGTCATCCCCATGGCGTGGTCGTGGTACCAGATCGTGCCCGCCTGCTGCGTATTCGGGTACTCGGAGACTGCCGCGTTGGGACTGGTGGCATCGGCCGTGTTGTACGCCGAGCCGTGCGTACCCTGGGCCGTGAACCAGGCGAGCGGGTTGCCGTCGGAGGTCGACTGGACCTCGG
>DUGU01000168.1 GCA_013331215.1 Methanoregulaceae archaeon | reverse complement strand
CGTGGCTCGCCACGTACGCGAACCGCTGCAGCTCCTCGTTCGACCGCCGGAGGTCCTCGTTCGAGCGGGCCAGCTCGAGCTCCCTCTCCTTCCGTTCGGTGATATCGTGCGAGACGGCAAGGGCGCCCGTGGCCGAACCGTCCGCGTTCGGGAACGGCACGATGGCGTACGCGCGCCACCTGATGCCGTTCCCGTCGGGATCCTCGGTCTCGCCCGCGCACGGCTCCCCGGTCGCCGCGACGGCCCAGATCTCCGCCATGAGCCGGGCCATCGCGGCGGGCTCCATGCCGAGCTCCTGCCACGTCCGGCCGATGAGCGTCTTCCGCCGCCGGCCAAGCGACGCGGCCGTCGCCTCGCTCATCCAGAGGTACCGGCCGTCGGCCGACCAGAGGTCGACCCGGTACGGGATGCGGTCGAGGATCGCGTCGAGGAGCCGGCGCTGCCGGTCGTTCTCGATGTTTGCCCGGACGAGCTCGTCGCCCTGCTGCCGGAGCTCCTCCTCCTGCACCATGAGCTCCTCCGCCGCTGTCTCGGCATTGGTCCGGGCCGTCTCGAGCGCCGAGATGTCCTGCCAGATGGCGAGGGCGCCCGTGATCGTCCCCCCGTTCCGGATCGGGGAGGCCGTGGCCAGGGCATGCACCCGCCGGCCGTCGGCGGCTGTGACCACGATCGGCACGTCGACCGCCTCCTCCCCACAAAGCGCCCGCGAGACGGGCATACCGGCCGCGAGCATCGGCGTGCCGCCGCTCAGGGCATGGACGTCGAAGATCCCGACCACCGCCGCGATCGAACGGCCGGCGAGGGGTCGGCCGGCGAGCGCCTCGGCCAGGTCGTTCGCCTCCGCGATCCGACCGTCGGTCCCGTAGATAAAAGCGGGCTGCCGGATCGCTGCGAGGAGAGGCGTGGAGATGGGCATGGAGATAATGGGACGGACGGGGACTCTTCGAACTACCTTTCCGGTGATATGCAATTAATGCTTTGGCCGGTCCGTCCGGGACGGGGGCCCGCGCCTGCGGCATCGTCGTCCCAGCGGGGCCGTCCGGCGAGATATCCCCCCGTTTTAATAGCACCGGAGCCGACCATAGCATGTTTACCCGACCCGAGGCCTCCGATGCACCCGACGCTCCCTACCCCCGGCGATCCCGAGGGCGCCGGCATTCCGCCGGCGCCCGCCCCTGTCGAGCAGCCCCCCGCTCCGGCCCGCATCGTCGGGGTCGGCGCGTCCGCGGGCGGGCTCGAGGCCTTCGAGCAGTTCTTCCCGGCCGTGCCCCCCGAGACGGGGCTCGCCTTCGTCGTGGTCCAGCACCTCGACCCGACGAAGCCGGGGATCCTGCCCGAGCTCATCCAGCGCTTGACGCCCATGCCCGTGGTCGAGGCCGGGGACGGGATGGCGATCGAGCCGGGCCGCGTGTACGTCATCCCGCCGAACCGGTACCTGGCCGTGGAGGGCGGCCGCCTCCGCCTCCGCGAGCTGCAGACCGGCACGCACGTCCAGATGACGGTCGACGCCCTCTTCCGCTCGCTCGCCGTGGACCAGGGGGACCGGGCCGTCGCGGTCGTCCTCTCGGGCATGGGGACCGACGGCACGCTCGGGATCGCGGCGATCAAGGAGCAGTTCGGCCTCGTGCTGGTCCAGGAGCCCGAGTCCGCGCCGTTCGACGGCATGCCGCACTCCGCGGTCGGCACCGGGCTCGCGGACTACGTGGCGCCCGCCGGCGAACTCCCCGGGCTCCTGCTCGGCCATATCGAGCGCGAGGGCGCGATCGTCCCCGCGAAGGAGCCGAGCTCGGCCGAGACCTGCGCAAGGGTCCTCTCGCTCCTCCGGTCGCGGACCGGGCACGACTTCTCCCTGTACAAAGCGAACACGGTCCGCCGCCGCGTCCAGCGGCGGATGGCCGTCCACCGCCTCGAGCGGCTCGACGAGTACCTCCAGTACCTCCGCGAGAACCAGGGAGAGGTCGCGCTCCTCTTTCGCGAACTCCTGATCGGCGTGACCCAGTTCTTCCGCGACAGCGCGGCCTGGGACGTCCTCCGCGACCGCGTTATTCCGGAGCTGCTCGAACGAAAGCAGCCCGACACGCAGGTCCGGGCCTGGGTGCCGGGCTGCTCGACCGGGGAGGAGGCCTTCTCGCTTGCCATCATCCTCCTCGAGGCGGCCGGGGACGACCGGGGCATCGCGGTCCAGATCTTCGCGACCGACATCGACCGCGAGGCGATCGCGGCGGCCCGGCAGGCGCTCTACCCGCCGAACATCGAGGCCGACGTCTCGCCCGAGCGGCTCCGGCGGTTCTTCTCCCGGCAGGAAGACGGCCGCTACCGCGTGAAGAAGGAGGTCCGCGACCTCGTCGTCTTCGCCGAGCAGGACGTGGCGACGGACCCGCCCTTCACCCGCCTCGACCTCCTGAGCTGCCGAAACCTGCTGATCTACTTCTCCCCCGAACTGCAGCAGCGGGTCATGCCCGTCTTCCGCTACAGTCTCCTGCCCGGCGGGGTCCTCTTCCTCGGGTCGGCCGAGACGGTCGGCTCCGCCCTGGCGCTCTTCGAGCCGGTCGACCCCAGGTGGAAGATCTATCGCAGGACGGGAGAGCAGGCCGCCTACCCCGAGCCCTTTGCCGTGCCCTATTCCCGGCATCCGCCCGAGCTCGCGCGGGCCGGGCGCTCCAGCGGGCAGGCCCTCGCCGATCGGCTCCAGGCGCTCCTCCTCCGCGACTTCGCCGCGCCGGGGGTGGTCGTCAACGAGCGCGGCGACATCGTCCACGTCTCGGGCCGGATCGGCCGGTTCCTCGAGCCGCCGCCCGGCCGGGCCGCGCTCAACATCTTCGCGATGGCCCGGAACGGGCTCCAGCCCGGGCTCGAGGCCGCCATCCACCGGGCCTTCCTCGAGCACGCGCCGGTGACGGCCGACGCCCTCCCGCTCGAGACGGACGGCGGCACGGTCCCGGTCGACGTACTGGTCCGGCCGGTCGGGGAGTCGCCCGACCTCCGCGAGCTGATGATCGTGGTCTTCGAAGAGGGGCGCCG
>DUGU01000328.1 GCA_013331215.1 Methanoregulaceae archaeon | reverse complement strand
CGGTCGAGGTGTCCGTGAACCGGACCGATCCCCCTACGGGGATCAGGGTCGGCATCGCCGTGAACGACGCCGCGACCGGACCCATGACGCTGATGACGCCGGTCTTCGTCTCCGTGTCGTACCGGAAATCGTTCGCGGCGATCAGGGTGACCGTGTAGTTGCCCGGCGCCCCGTACACGTGGAGCGGGTTCTGCTCGGGCGAGGTATTCCCGTCGCCGAAGTCCCAGCACCGCACGGTCGCGTTGGTCGAGAGGTCGGCGAACCGGACCGCGAGGGGCGCGTCGCCCAGGGCCGGGGCCGCGGAGAAGTCCGTGGTCACCGGGTCGGCGGGGCCCGTCCCCTCGTACCGGAGCGTGTACGTGTTTCTACTCCCCTCCTGGTTGATGATCGGCATACCGTTGCCTGCGGCCGTGATCTCGAACGAGGAGTCGGTGACCGGCAGCTGGTATGCGTCCTCGTCCTTGTACCACCCGAGGATGCTCTGGTACCCCCGGTCGCTGACAACGCCCGAGTGCCGGAAGTTCGCCACCCGGATCCGCTGGGAGAACGCGAGCCAGAGTGCCCAGCGGCGGTTGTCCGCAGAGGTGCAATCCGCGATCGAGATGTCCTCGCTCGCCTTGCAGACCTTCCAGCCGTAGGTACTGCCGTCGTCCGTGCAGCCCGTAAAGGAGCTCTCGTCCCCGGCGTGTACGTAGTACCCGCAGTTCCGGTTGTTCAGGGACTGGCAGTCGTAGAGGTGCGTGTCGCGGGAGAGGTAGTACCCGGACATGAAGAAGTGGTTGCGGTACGTATTCCGCTGACCGTTGTTCGAGCTGACGCAGTTGCGGAAGACGATGTTCCGCGAGACCGTCCGTGGGCCGATGTCCCGGCCCGTGTCTTCGTCGTACCGGGCGCCGGGCTCGAGGTGGAACCCGGACTCCCAGTTGTCCTCGGCCACGCAGTTGACGACCTCGCAGTTGATCAGGTCCTGCCACTCGTGGAGGTCGAAGCCGGTGATCCACTCCGAGCGGGACTGGTTCGTGGACGTAACGGGGGAGGTGATGCCCGGATCGCCGGCCACGCCGTACCCGCAGCGGACTGCCCCGCAGTCGAGGAACCGGATGTTCGTGGTGGAGCGGGCGACGCCGTCGTTGTAGTCCTGGTTCATGTTGAAGCCGTGCGTGTGGCAGTCGACGGCGTGGCACTTGTAGAACTCGACGTCGTCGACCACGTTCACCGGCGGCGCGACCCAGACGAAGAACATCCCGTTGCCCGAGGCCGTGCGCCATTTCCCGTTCAGGTCGATGCAGGTGGCCAGGACGTCCCGGACCCGCACGTGGCTCCGCGTGACCATGATGAAGGCGTTGCCGCGCATGGTGAAGCCGCCGACGTTCACGTACTCGGCGCCGATCGCGATAGGGAGGTAGCCGGAGCTGCCGGATTTCGCCACGATCTCGATCGTCGTGTTCGCCGACCCCTGTCCCTGGAGGGTCGTATTCTGCAGCAGCGTGATCCGGTCCGAGCAGCGGAAGCTGCCGTCGAGCAGTTCGACGACCCCACCCTGCGCCGCTCCGATCGCGTCGTTGATCTCGCGCTCGTCGCCGACGCCATCGCACCGGTAGAGAGTTGCGTTCGGGGGTGTGATGGTCGAGTCCTTTGCCGCCACGTACACGTGGTTCGTATTGTTCGGGGCGAAGGTCGGCTGTGGGTCCGCCGTCGCGGGGAACTGCCGGGTCTGTAGGCCGTGCGCCGGCGATGCGGGGGACACGGGGAACGGGGCCGGCACGTCGACCGGGTCGGACGGGTCGGGGGCCGGGTAAACGTAGCCGAATTCCCCGGGCGCTGCGGCCTGGAGAAGCCGGGTTCCGCTCGATCCGTCGGCTGCGGCGAGAGCCCCGAGCGGGAGAAGGGCGAGGAGTACGAGCAGCACGAAGGCCAGCCGAACCCGGCAGAATTGCATATGTACCGGTGTATCGTCCGACCCGATGAGGCTTCCGACATCCTCGTGCTTGGGGTGCGCGATCGCCCCCGCACGGCAGCAGAAAAATGGGAGGGGGGTCGGGCGATCAGAGGTGGGTAAAGGCCAGACGGCATCGGCGAAGTCGATCCTCGCGTTGCCGTTGCGGTCGAACGCTGTCACCCTCTCGTCGGTGCGAGCTGGGGCCAGGAGGTGAGGTCGCTCCGGGACGTGGTCGGCCGGGGATACGGCGGGTCCGCACGGTCTTCGCGGGCGGATCGTCGAGGCCGCGCCCGCGCCGTCGCCAATCCTTAAGGCGCCTGACGCGCAGCTCCTCCCATGCGTCCGCTCGTGCTCCTCCTCCTGCTCGGTCCTTTTGCTCTGCCGGCGGTCGCCGTGTCCGGCACCGAGCTCTCCGGGGACGATCTCGTGTCGAGGTCCGAGCCCCCCGTGCTCCTGGGGACCCTCGAGGTTCACGGCTACACGGTAACGATCGGCGGTACGATCGAGGCGGGCCCGGAATCAACGATCAGCCGCATCGCCTGGGATTGGGGCGACGGTGTGGTCGAGGACCATGCCATCCCGAATATTCATACATACACCCGCAGCGGTACCTACACCGTAGAGATGGCGGCATACCTGAGCGACGGACGATCGGGCCGTGCGAACCTCTCGAACATCTTTGTCGCCGCCCCTGGAACGACCCCGACGCCGGTGTCGATGACGGTGCCGCCGACGCCGCCGGTGACGGGGCCGGCCCCGTCTCCCGTGATCCTCCTGAACTCCCCGAAAGTCGCGGGCCCGACGGTCGTGATCGAAGGGGTGGCGATGCCGGGCGGGTCGGGCGCGGCGATCGACCTGATCGCCTGGGACTGGGGCGACGGAACGCTCGAGATTCAGAGTCCGTTCCCCGCGATCAACACGTACGCCGCCCCCGGGGGGTACATGGTCCGGGTCGAGGTCTCCCAGAGTGACGGGGGGGCGCCGGAGGCCCGCTCGACCTCCACGGCCTCGGTCCCGGTCGGCATCGGGGTGTCCGTTATCGACGGACCGACGCCGACGGCGATCTCGGTGACACCGAAAGCGACGCGGCCTTCGTTCGGGTTCGGAAGACGGTACGCCGTCGGGAACCCCGGCGCGTTCCTCGGCGCCCGGACAGGAGCGGGCGGCGCGCCGACCGGCCCGGGAGGAACGAGAAAGATAGAGGGCTCCGATGGAATTGTCGAACCCGAAGGCCGGGGCTACGGGATCACTCTGCCGAAGGGTCAGTTCGTGCGATGGTATCCCGGGGCACGATGGAGGGCCGGGGTCGAATGAGTCGCACTGCGTGTTCCGGTCCCGGTGACGTGTGAGAAATGACTGCAACCGATCCCTCGGAGGGCATCGCCCCCGGCGAATCAGCGAGCCCGGGGATATATCCCGGAGGGGAACCCGGATGAACTCGGTATGGTGGAAACCTCTCGTCATGCTGATAGGCCTCGGGTTTTTCTCCGTGGTCCTGCCGGGATGCATGGACTCCGAATAGACCCGGCCACGGGATATCGTCGTTCTCAAGCTGAGCGGGGACGGGACGCAGGAATGGATGCGCACGATCGACGGCGGCCAGAACGACGCCGGCGAGGACATGGCCGA
>DUGU01000117.1:6664-9115 GCA_013331215.1 Methanoregulaceae archaeon | reverse complement strand
ATTCGTCGGGAAAAATTATACCTATATTTGGGTGAGTACGTTTGGCGATATAATCACAGAACTGAGGGCGACAAAGTGAAATTAAAGCGCATACTTGAGTTATTGGAGAAGGAGGTTAGTGGCTAGTTTGCCACTATACCCTTGTCGGAATGGGACGATGGGGATTTCGACGGAAAGCCGGATGGATGAACCGCGAACACTTCACGGCATCCTCTCTCCGACGATCGAACAACCGTTAGTTATTACCGGAGGAGAGTTCGTGGAAAAATGAGAGTGTTCACAGGCCGGCCCGCTCGACGATGACGTCGGCGACCGCCGTTGCGCTCTCGAACGGAAAGTCCGTCTCCTTCAGCAGCGTTCCGGCCTCGCCCGCGGTCATCTTCAGGTCGCCCACCCGGCACGTGGTGTCGGCGCCGTTGGGAAACGCCGCGAGCAATTCACCCGGCGTCCCGATCGGGAACGTGGCCCCGGCGAGCGCGCCCTCGATCTGCGCGTGGATCTGCTCCTTCACAGACGGGGGCTCCGACGCGAGCATGGCGGAGATGTCCCCGGCCGCCCTGGCAATCGAGCAGTCCGCGGAATGCGTACCGCATCCGAAGCATGCGCTCTTGATAGACCGGAGCGATTCTTCGGCCTTTTCCTTCGTGGTCTCAGTGTCGGTGTACTGCCATGTCGGCATGGTTCTCACCGGACAATGATGCGGCTGTTACAAATATATACCTGAGCGTCATTGAAATATACGTCACGCCGTTGATACAGCACAATGCACCGCAGCCTCAAGGGCTGCGGAGACGACAGCGTGAAGGGAGCGGTATGGGAGCGGCACTGGGGTCACTGGCCGAAGTCCGCGAGCTCAAGCGAGAGATCGCGGGGCTCCGGACGGAGCTCAAGCGGTACATCGAGCGCGCCAACCAGCAGCAGGTCGAGGTCGTCCTCAGGGATCTGAACAGCCGCCATGCGGGGGAGTTCGCCAGGCACCAGGTTGACGATGCCAGGGCCGATCTCTCCGCCCGCATGCCCGGCGATTGCCCGATGCAGGAGAGATGCTACCAGGTGTTCATGGACTTTTTACAGACGACCTCGCAGCATATCAAGGACGGGGACGTCTCGGACGAGATCGTCCGCACCTACCGCGAGCAGATGAAGGGCATGCGGCAGAACGGGCCGTTCGACCGGTGCGATACCTGTTTCTCCGAGGTTCACCGGCTCTTCGAGAAGCAGATCGATCTCATGGCATCGCTGGGCATCTATCAGGCAATCGGGGAACACGCCGAGGAGGTCCCGGCAGTTCCCGATGAGGCCACGGTACGCGAAATCCTCGAGCCCGTGGCGAACAGCCAGCGGTTTCAGATCCTGGCCTCCCTCATGATCCAGACCCGGACCTTCTCCGATTTCGCCCAGTTAACCGGGCTTCGCGGTGGGAATCTCACGTTCCACATAAAAAAACTCGGGGATTCGGGGATGCTGCTCCAGCGGCACGAACGGGGGGATTACATCATCACGGGCAAGGGGTTCAAGACGATGACGGCCATCGCCCAGCTGCATCGGCTACTGGGTCCGGCCTGAACCGTCCGCCGCCCCGCGTCGATTCGAACCGGACCGCCGTGCCGGCCGTGAGCGCGACCTCGTCGAAAGTCCCTTCGAAGGCCTTCGCGAGCACGGCCACATCGGTCTTTCCGTCGCAGACGAGGTCGGCGCGATACCGCTCGGCCATAGGCGCGTCCCGGGCCGCGAGCACGGGGCCGGGCACGGCCCCTCCGCCAGCAGCTTCGCACCGATCGCCTCGAGGTCCGTGAAGAACTTCCCGGCGGCCTCCGCGATCTCCTGCGCCTCCGCGTCGTCGCTCCGGCCGTCGTCGCGGGCCCGGTAGTAGACCGCGGCCTCGCAGCAGAACGGCCGCGGCGAGCGCGGCGACCCTCCGGTCGGCGAGCCAGGAGCCGAAGGCGCCCGCCACGGCCAGGGCGACGAGCGCAACTCGAGCCATCCTTCGGCAACGATACCGACGCCGCCACCCGCGGTGACGGCGATCGCGCCGGTGACGAGGCCGGCGCCGATGAGTTCTTTCATGGTGGTTCCTCCTGAGAAGAGAGCGGATCGGGGGAGGCGACGGTGACACCGCTCCGGAATATTTAGCGGCCGACCCTGCGGTTCACGCGGCCGGCAGGGTGAAGAAAAAGGTCGAGCCCTCGCCCGGCCCCGACTCGACCCACACTTTGCCGCCGTGCCGCTCGACGATTCGCTTGACCACGGCCAGGCCGATCCCCGTCCCCTCGTACGCCTCCCGGGTATGGAGGCGCTGGAAGATCACGAAGATCCGGTCGAAGTACTCGGGCGCGATCCCGATCCCGTTGTCGGCAACCGAGAACTCCCAGAACCCGTCCATCCGCCGCGCGCTCACGCGGACCCGCGGCGGCTCGTCCGGCCGGCGGTACTTGATCGCGTTCCCGACCA
>DUGU01000117.1:0-6642 GCA_013331215.1 Methanoregulaceae archaeon | reverse complement strand
GCTCGCGCCCGTCTCGCCGATCACGCGGTCGAGCCCGGACACGGCCCCGGCCAGCGCCGCCTCCGCCTCGACGGGCACGGACGCCGCCTCCGTCGCGGCCACGCGCGAGAAGGAGAGCAGGTCCGTGATCAGGGCCTGCATCCGCTCGCCGCCCTCGACGATGAAGCCGATGAACTCGTCCGCGTCCGCGTCGAGTCGTCCCCTGTACCGCCGCTCGAGGAGCTGGGAGAACGAGATGATGCTGCGGAGCGGCTCCTGGAGGTCGTGGCTCGCCACGTACGCGAACCGCTGCAGGTCCTCGTTGCTCGCGCTGAGCCGGGCCGCGTACTCCGCCATATGCCGCTCGGCCTCCTTGCGGTCCGTGACGTCGCGGAGGATCACCTCGATCGCCGGCCCGGCCTCGTCGTCGAACGAGAACGCGGCCACCTCGACGTCGCGCACCGAGCCGTCCGGCCGGACGATCTGCTCGTCCGCGAGCGGAGCGCCCCCGCCCGACCGGAGCTGCCGGACGCGCTCGGCCACCATGCCGCGGTACGACGGATGGAAGAGGTCCAGCGCGGGCCGGTCGAGCAGATCCCCCGGCGCCGCCGCCCCGAAGAGCTGCAGGGCCGCCGGGTTGACATAATCGACCCGGTCGCCCCGGTTGACGAAGATCGCGTCGGGCGCGAACTCCACCAGGCTCCGATAGCGCTGCTCGCTCCGGCGGAGCGCCTCCTCGCGCGCCGTCATCTCGCGGAAGAGGAGGTCCGTCGGCCGGGTCAGACCCACCACCACGATCGCCCGGTAGAAGCAGTAGACCGAGGCCAGCCGGAAGAGGTGGCCGAGCATGTTCATGAACCCGTAGACGCTCGCGTACGAGGTGAAGGCGAGCTCGCCCGCGATCAGGAAGCCCAGGGCCGCGACCAGGAAGAGGAAGACCGTGCGGTCGAGGTGCTCCCGCCGCAGAAAGAGGAGGACGACGGTCGCGAGCATAAGGAGCACGATGACGTACTCGCTCGCGACCTTGAACGGGGTCAGGCCGCTCCCCTCGACGAATGCGCTCGGGAAGACGTGCCAGGCGAAGATGCTCGCGAGCAGCAGCCCACATGCGACCGTGCAGACCGCGACGAAGACGGCCGCGTCGTACCGGCGGTCGCGGGTGACGGACCGGCCGATCAGGGCGGCCGCGGCGAGGAGGACGGCGGCCTGGAAGTACCGGGCGGCGAGCCAGAGCTGCGTGGGCAGGTCCGAGCTGTTGCCGGGGAAGATCCCCATCCCCCTGTACGCGAGGGTGTGGAGGAGGTCGAGGCTCCCGATGAGGAGGAACGAGACGCCCACGAGCGTGAAGAAGGCGTCGGGGAGGACGGCCCGGGTGTTCCAGACGAGGAGGAAGATGGCGAACGCCACGGCGATGCCGGCCACCTCGACGACGCTGTGGAAGAGGAGGTAGTCGATCTCGGAGAGCAGGACGAGGCCGGCCAGCACGGCCACTGCGGCAACCCAGGGGGCGAGCCGGCGCAGGGTGTCGGCGCGGGCCTCGGGCATCGTCATGGGTACGTACATTCTGGATGCGGCGGATAACTACAAAAGCGATGCGGCGGGNNCGCCGCCGCAGCGGCCGTGACGCAATTCCCCGGGTCGCGGTCCGGGTCACCGGCGCCTCCGGCAGCGTTTCCGGCGCGGCTCCCCGAGGAGATGCCTATATCATTTCTCCCGTCGCACGCACCCGGAATGACACCAGGCCCTCTCGATGCGGCGGGCTCCCTCGCGCTCCTCCCGCGGCTCGATAAGGCGCCGACCGGGATCGTCGGACTCGACGAGATCACCGGTGGCGGGATCCCCCGGGGCCGCTCCACCCTCGTCGTCGGGAGCGCCGGCGCCGGCAAGACTCTCTTCGCGGTGGAGTGCCTGGTCAACGGCGCGGTGGAGTACGGGGAGCCCGGGGTGCTGATCTCCTTCGAGGAGAGCGGCGAGGACCTCGCGCAGAACGCGGCCTCCCTCGGCCACGACCTCCGGCGGCTCGAGCGGGACGGCCTGCTCCTCATCGACCACGTCCGCCTCGAGCACTGCGAGATCGGGGAGACGGGGGAGTTCGATCTCGAGCCCCTCCTCCTCCGGATCCAGGACGCCGTCGACGAGATCGGGGCAAAAAGGATCGCGCTCGACACGATCGAGTCCATCTTCGGGGGCATCTCGAACGAGGCGATACTCCGGGCGGAGCTCCGCCGTCTCTTCCTCTGGCTCAGGGAGCGGGGGATGACCGCGATCATCACCGCCGAGCAGNNGCGTCATCCTCCTCGACCACCGGGTCCTCAACCAGGTCTCGACCCGCCTGCTCCGGGTCGTCAAGTACCGCGGGACCGAGCACGGCACGAACGAGTACCCGTTCCTGATCGACCGGAGCGGCATCACGGTCTTCCCGATCACCTCGACCGAGCTCGCATACGAGGTGAGCGCCGAGCGGGTTCCGACGGGGGTCCCCGACCTCGACGCGATGCTCGGGGGGGCCGGGTATTACCGCGGCAGCAGCGTCCTCCTCACGGGCACGGCCGGCACGGGCAAGACCTCGATCGCCGGCCGGTTCGTCGAGGCCGCCTGCGAACGCGGCGAGCGGTGCCTCTACTTCGCCTTCGAGGAGGCCGCGAGCCAGATCCGGCGGAACCTCGCCCCCGTCGGGATCGACCTCGCCCGCTGGGAGGAGGCCGGGGGTCTCCGGATCCACGCGGCGCGCCCGACGGCCTTCGGCCTCGAAGCGCACCTCGCGCTCCTCTTCAAGCGGATCGAGGAGCACGCCCCCACGGTGGTCGTGGTCGACCCGGTCTCGAACCTGGTCTCGATCGGGACCCCGCTCGAGGTCCAGGTCATGCTCGTCCGCCTGATCGATTATCTCAAGACGCGCCGGACCACGGCCCTCCTGACGGGCCTCGCCGACTCCGCCGGCGACCGGGAGGAGTCGGGCATGGAGGTCTCGTCCCTGAGCGACACCTGGATCCGGCTCCAGGCCGTCCGAACGGACGGACGGCGGCGACGGACCATCAGCATCCTCAAGTCCCGGGGAATGGAGCACTCGGACGAGATCCGCGAGCTGCGCCTGGGCCCCGGAGGCGTGGGGATCGAGGAGATCGCCCCGGACGAGCGGCATGGACCCGTATCGGCCGGGAGCGCGGGACCATGACGGCGACGGACCCGGCCGGCGTGAAGTACGACCTGCGCCTCTACATCGCCGGGCTGACGCCGAGGTCCCTGCTCGCGATCGCGAACCTGAAGAGGATCTGCGAGACGCACCTGGCCGGCGAGTACCGGATCGAGATCGTGGACCTCCGGGAGGATCCGGGCCGGGCCCGCCGGGACCAGATCGTCGCCTCCCCCACCCTGGTCCGGCAGAGGCCGACGCCGGGCAGGCGGCTCATCGGCGACCTCTCGAACACCGAGCGCGTCCTGGCCGGGCTCGAGATCACGCCGCGCCCGCCTGTGCAGGGGGTGACGGAGCACGCCGACGAGCGGCCGGTCCGACCCTGAGCTCGCGCACCTGCCGAGCGAGGCGGACCTGCTGGACGCGATCGAGGGGCTGTACTCGCGCCTGACCGAGGCCACGGAGCTGCTCCGGGCGCTCCGGGCGAGCGAGCTCGACGCGGTTATCTACGCCGGGGCGACCGACCCGAAGATCTTCATGCTCCGGAGCGCGGACCGCGTCTACCGGATCATCATCGAGCAGATGCGCGAGGGAGCGGCCCTCGTCTCGGTGGAGGGGGAGATCCTCTACGCGAACGGGGCCCTGGGCAGCCTCCTCGGGCTGCCCGCGGAGGCGCTCGTCGGAGAGCCCGCGGCCCGGTTCGTGGACGGGGATCTCCTCGCGGCCGCCGGGGAGGACGGCAGCGGCCGGCGGGACGCCGTGCTCCGCCGGGTCGACGGCGGCACCGTGCCCGTGCTCCTCTCGGCGACCGTGCTCGAACTCGACGGGTTCCGCGTCCGCTCGATCGTGCTGACCGACATCACGGAGACGAAGCGAAGCGAGGACCGGCTCCGCCAGGCCAACGAAGCGCTCGAGGAGCGCGTAGGCGAGCGGACGGCCGATCTCAACCGGACAGTCGAGGAACTCAGGCGGTCGAACGAGGACCTGCAGCGGTTCGCGTACGTGGCGAGCCACGACCTCCAGGAGCCGCTCCGGAGCATCGTCTCGTTCTCCCAGCTCCTCGAGCGGCGGTGCCGGCCCGAGCTCGGGACCGAGGCGATCGAGTACCTGGACTTCATCGTCGAGGGCGGCCTGCGCATGCAGACGCTGATCACGGACCTCCTCTCCTTCTCGCGCGTCGCGACCATGGGCCAGCCGCTTGTCGAGACCGATGCGGGCGGAGTCCTCGGCGAGGTCCTGCACGACCTCACGGGCGCGATCGAGGGCGAGGGGGCGACGGTCGAGGCCGGTCCGATGCCGCGCGTGATGGCCGACCCGGCCCAGCTCGCCCAGGTCTTCGCGAACCTGGTCGGGAACGCGCTCAAGTACCGCCGCCCGGACGTGCCGCCGCTGATCCGGGTCTCGGCCTGGCGCGAGGGGCGGTTCTGGCGCATCGCGGTGCGGGACAACGGGATCGGGATCGAGCCCGAGTACTTCGACCGGATCTTCGTCCTCTTCCAGCGGCTCCATACGAAGGACGCCTACCCGGGCACCGGGATCGGGCTCGCGGTGGTCAAGAAGATCGTCGAGCGGCACGGCGGCAGCGTCCGCGTCGAGTCGACGCCGAACGAGGGCTCGACCTTCAGCTTCACGTTGCCGGCCGCCTGAGCGGGTTTTTTTAAAAAAAAAAGCCGGGGGCGACGCCCCCGGCGAAGTTGGCCGGATCACCCCGTGTTGATGGGGAACGGCACCGCGTTCACCCACGCGGAGGCGCCCGCGGCGTTGAACGACTGGATCCGGAAGTAGTAGTTCGTGCGCCGTTGCAGGTTTGCCGTCCGGAACAGGACGGCGTTCGCGGGAACCGTGGTGGTCACCACGTTCGCCGTGAACCCGATGTTCGTCGACTGCTGGATGCGGAAGCCGGTCTCGGTGGTCGAGGTGTCGGTCCACCGCAGCGAGACCCGGGCGTTGAGGTCGCGGTTCACGATGGACGACGTCGCCGTCACGCCCGTCGGCGCGGTGGGCACGGCCGGGCCCGTCGCGGTCGTGGCCGTGTTGGACCAGGCCGAGTCGGCGGTCCTGGTCGGGAAGCCCGGCGTCGCCGTGTCGCCGACCACGTTCCGGGCCGCCACGCGGTAGAAGTACTGCGTGGTCGGGACGGCCGTCGCGTCGGTGTAGGTCGCCACGTTCGCGCCGACCGTGAAGGTGGTCACGCCGGCCGTGAAGTTGGCGTCGGGGGCCCGCTGGATGACGAAGGCGGTCTCGGTCTTCGAGGCGTCGACCCAGCCCAGCGCAATCCCCTGGCTGCCGCCGAGGCGGGTGGCCGTAAGGGTGGTCGGCGCCCGCGGCGCGGCCGCGAAGGCCACCGCGTGCATCATGTCCATCTCCTCGTGACCGAGGATGTGGCAGTGCCAGACGTACTCCCAGCCGTAGTTGACGTAGTGGTTGGTGATCGTGATCGGGTTGCCGAGCGGGTCCGTGAACCCGTTCGGTCCGCCCGACAGGACCGTGCCCTCGGGCATGGTCGGGTCGATCAGCCGCACGGCGTTCGGAACCTCGAACGGCGTCGTCGGCTGGACCGGCCGGAACGCGACGATCGTGTCCTGGAGCGGGTTCACCCGGACCGTGTCCTTCCAGCCCAGCTCGTTCGGGTCGGGAAGGCGGACGTTGTTGTCCCAGGCCACCCGGTTGAGGAGCTGGACCTCGAAGATGTGGAAATGCATGGCGTGGGTATCGACGCCGTTCTGGGTGATCTTCCAGATCTGCGTCCCGTCGCCAAGCGCCCCGATGGGCGAGCCGTAGATCGACGGCGTGATGAGTTCGACCGGGGGCGCGTCGTAGCCGTAGAGGACGAAGTTCTGCGCTCCGGCCACCGTCCGCTGCATCTCCAGGCCGAGCTTGCCGCTCATCCGGCCGTATTCGGGGTCGAAGGCCTCGCCCATCTCGTCCTGGATGGCCTTGGGCTCGAGCGGCAGGGTGATCGGCGAGGTGGCGCCGATGGGCGTGAAGGTCAGGGTGTTGTCGCCGATCCGGACATAAGAGTCGGCCGGGAACGTCTGGTTATAGGCCGTGTCGTAGCTCGAATTGGGGACGAGGATCTGGTTCTGGGAGGCGGCGAAGGCGCCCGGGGTCGTGCCTTGGGTGGCGAAGGCGCTTTCCAGGGCGGCCAGGTTATAGGGAGCGGCGGGAACGCCCGCGGCCACCCCGATCTGCATGATCGTCCGGGTGTTGGGTCCGTAGCCGGCGAGCGTTGTCGGAGCGCCCCCGACGTCGGTCTGGTCCACGTCGTCAGTGTAATAATCGAGGCGCGGATCGCCGGCCGGGACCGGAGCGGGCGCGTCGTTATAAAGAATGATCGTCTTGCCGGCGTACTGGCTGAAGTCGACGATGACGTCCGCCCGCTCCGCCGAGCCGAGGAACATGCCGAAGGTGTTGACGTTCGAGAAATCGAACGTCCCCATGTCGCGGTTCCAGTCGACCGGCTGCTGTCCGATGACGGCCGGCGCGGGCAGGAACCCGCCTTCATGTCCGATCTGGATCCAGTCGGGACC
>DUGU01000183.1 GCA_013331215.1 Methanoregulaceae archaeon | reverse complement strand
GGCAACCTCACGACCGCGGAGGACGGGGCCCTGACGGGGTACGGAAAGTTCAACGCCAACCCCAACAGCGCGGGCGACCCCGTCTACGGCGACGTGATCATCTACCGCCCGAACGGCAATACATCGTACCACCCCATCATCCACCGGGCGCTCGAATACGTGAACGCGTCCGAGGCCGCGGCCCGCTTCGGCTCCGATCACGCCGGCTACATCACGAAGGGAGACCACAACACTATCCGGGACCAGGACGGCGCGTACGCCGGCCTCGGGAGGCTCCAGCCCGTGAAGCCCGAGTGGATCGTCGGCAAGGCCCTATTCGCGATCCCGCTTGTCGGGTACCTGCCCCTGCACCTGTTCGAGGTTGCGGCCATCGTGATCGGGCTGATGCTCATCTACGAGCTCTGGTCGTGGTGGCGTCGGAAGGAGCCCGAGCCGGAGCCGGCCCGCTCGAAAAAGGGATCGAAGCAGGGAAAGGGGCGCTGACGTGCCGCTCCGGACCCTGCTCTCGGACACGGTCGCCGGCCACCGCCTGACCCCCGCCGAGGGTCGGCGCCTGATCGAAGCGACCGGCCGCGACGTCCTCGCCGTCGCGGCGGCCGCGGACGAGGCTCGAGAGGACCGGGTCGGGGACCGCGTTACCTACGTCCGGAACCAGAACCTCCACATCACGAACGTCTGCAAGAATCTCTGCGGTTTCTGCGGCTTCGGAAAGGCGAAGGGCGCCCCGGGGACCTACCTCTACGGCAGAGACGAGGTCCAGCGCAAGGCGCGGCTCGCGGTCGCCCGCGGCGTGACCGAGATCTGCCCGCTCTCCGGGGTCCACCCCGACTTCACGGTCGAGTCGTACGTGGACCTGATCCGCTGGATCCGCGAGGTCGCGCCCGATGTGGACATCCACACCTGCTCGCCCGAGGAGGTCTCGTACGTGGCCGGGAAGGCCGGGCTCTCGACCCGCGAGGTCCTCGAGCGGATGCGGGAGGCCGGCCTCGGCACCCTCCAGGGGACCGCGGCCGAGATCCTGGTCGACGAGGTGCGGGCCGTGATCTGCCCGAGGAAGTGCGACACGGCGACCTGGCTCCGGGTGATCCGCGAGGCGCACGAGATGGGGATCCGCTCGACCGCGACGATCATGTACGGCGCGGGCGAGTCGGGCGCGGACCGGGTCACCCACCTCGACCTGCTCCGCACACTCCAGGACGCGAGCGGGGGGTTCACCGAGCTCGTCCCCATGAGCTACGTCTACCAGAACACCTTGCTCTACCGCGCCGGGCTGGCCCCGCCCGGGGCTACGGGGCGGGAGGATATCCTGATGATCGCGGTCGCCCGGCTCTACCTGGACAACATCGACCATGTCCAGGTCTCGTGGGGCAAGGTCGGGACCAAGATGGTCTCGATGCTCCTGCTCGCGGGCGGCGACGACCTCGGGGGCACCATGTTCGAGGACGAGGTCTCGGTCGACGCGGGCGCCGATGAGGCCTCGTACCTGGACCCGGCCGCGATGGCCCGGATAGCGAACGATCTCGGGCGGCGGCTCTGCCGGCGGTCCACGACCTACGAGCTCCTCGCCGAGGATTCCGCCGTCTAGGGCCGGCGCCGACCGCGCACCTTATCTTCAGAACCGTGCCATGCTCTCGCACGGTAATGACCCACACCATCGACAGTCCTCCGCTCTCGCGCCTCCTCGCCGATGTCGAGGGCGGTCACCGGCTCTCGGCGGAGGAGGGGATCCGGCTCCTCTCGGCGACGGGGCCGGCCGTCCTCGCCATCGCGGCGGCTGCCGACCGCGTCCGGGCCGCTCGTGCGGGCGAGGCGGTCACCTTTGTTCGGAACCAGAACCTGAACGTCACGAACCTCTGCGTGAACCGGTGCGGCTTCTGCGGCTTCTCGCGGCGGGAGGGCGACCCCGATGCCTTCATGCTCTCCCTCGACGACGTGCGCGCGGCGGCCCGGCTCGCGCACGCGCGGGGCGTGACCGAGATCTGCACCGTCTCGGGCCTCGCGCCGCACTTCACGGGCGAGACCTACGGAGCGATCCTCGAGGCCTGCCGCGAGGGCGCGCCCGGCGTGCACCTCCACGCGGGCAACCCCCAGGAGATCGCATACGGCGCGGCCCGGAGCGGGTGGAGCACGGCCGAGCAGCTGGCCCTCCTTCGCGATGCCGGGCTCGGCTCTCTCTGCGGGACCGCGGCCGAGATCCTGGTCGACGAGGTGCGGCGGCGGATCTGTCCGGGGAAAATCTCGGCGGCCGAATGGGCCCGGATCATCACCGAGGCGCACCGGGCGGGCGTCCCGTCGACCGCGACGATCATGTACGGTACGGGCGAGTCGGCCGCGGACCGTATCGAGCACCTCGGGGTCCTCCGCGGGATCCAGGACGCGACCGGCGGATTCACCGAGTTCGTGCCGCTTTCGTTCATCCATCTCCGCACCCCGCTCTACCGTGCGGGCCTCGCACCGGCCGGCGCGACGGGGCGCGAGGACGTGCTGATGACCGCGGTCGCCCGGCTCTTTCTCGACAACGTCCGCCACGTCCAGGCCTCCTGGGTCAAGGTCGGGCCGAAACTCGCCGGCTTCCAGCTCCTCGCGGGCGCCGACGACCTCGGCGGAACCCTGTACGAAGAGCACATCACGAGCGCCGCCGGCGGCACCGGCGGCGGGTACCTGGACCCCGCCGAGATCGCGCGGCTCGCGGCCGACCTCGGGCGTCCGCTCGTCGAGCGGACCACGCTCTACGAACGCGTTGCCTGAACGGCGTCTGCGGGCCGGAGCAGCAGGAGCACGGCGAGCGCGGCTCCGACGAGCCCGAGGCCGAGCCAGGCGAGAAGCCGGATGGCGCCGAGCAGGGCCTCCGGCGGCGCGGCGGCGGCAGGGACGCTACCGAGGAGAAGGCCGAAGACTGCTGCCGCCGAGCCGAGCGCCAGAGTCTGGCCGACGAGGCGCATGCTCTCCTCCGCGCTCGATGCGAGGGCGTACTGCTCCCGTCCGACAGGAGCGAGGATGATCCTGACCAGAGGCGCGGCAAAAAGGGCCGGCCCGGCCCCGATCAACACGAGGATCGCGAGGACCGTTGCGAGGGGCGTCCCGGGTCCGAGCACCCCGAGCAGGGCGAGAGCCACCCCGGAGACCACGGTCCCGGCCGCCGCCACTACCCGGGAGTCGATGCGGTCCGCGGCCCGGCCGGCAGGACGCGAGAGGAGGGCCATGACGACCGGAGAGACGACGAGCAGGACCGACGCCGTCCGGGCATTGTAGCCCACGATCACCTGAAGATAGAGGCTGAGCAGCAGGCCCGGGGCGAAGGTGCCCGCGTAGAAGACGAGCACGGCCAGGTTGCCGAGGCCGAAGCAGGGGCGCCGGAGGAGGGAGAGGTCGAGCAGGGGTACCGCCTGCCGCCGCTCGAGGCGGACGAAGAGCGCGAGCCCGGCCGCTCCCGCCGCGGCGAGGAGCACGCCCGTCCACGCGGGCAGGGTCGAGAGCCCGACCATCAGGGCGAGGAGCGAGCCGACCCAGAGCGCCGAACCGGCCCGGTCGAACCGCCTGTCCCGCGAGAGCGCGCACTCGACTTTCACCCGCCGGGCCGCGAACCACGTCACACCGGCGCCGATCACGACCACCGGGACGAAGAGCGCGCGCCACGAGACAAGATCGGTCAGGACTCCGCCGGCCAGGGTGCCGACGGCGAACCCTACCACCAGCATCGCCACGACGGTCCCGATGGCGCGCCCGCGCTCCTCCTCGGGCGAGACCAGGCTCGCGAACGCGAGCGAGGTACCGAAGANNCGAGCCGCGATCAGGACCGGCGCCGACGGAGCGAGCGCCGAGAGCGCCGCGGTGACGGCGTAGATCCCGATGCCCATCGTGAAGAGGCGGCGGACCCCGAGGATATCGCCGAGCCGGCCGAAGGGGAGCAGGAACGCCCCGGCCGCGAGAAAGAAGACCGTGCCGACCCAGGCCAGGTCGGAGGCGGAGAGGGAGAACTCGCGGCCGACCGCGGGCAGGGCCACCACGAGCCCCGAGACCATGAACGGCGCGAGCGAAGCGCCGAGCGCGACCGCGATGAGGACCCGCCGCCGCTCGGCCGCGTCGACCGCCATCGCCGGTTAGCGCCGTCCGAGATAGTTCGTGATCCTTCCTGCGGCCGCGCGCACGGCCGTCGACGCGGTCTCGTCGCTCCTCACCGCGCCGGCCTCGTAGCCCTTCCCGACCACCGACCCGAGCGAGACAAACTCGTGGGCCGAGAGGAACCCCTCGATCGTCTCGACCGTCCGGGTGCCGCCCGCGTTCGCCTGGACCGCGACCGCGACCCCGCCGCGCCCGGCAAGCTGGCGGCGGTGGTAGAACGAGTAGGTCCGGTCGATGAAGTTCTTGGTCTGGCCGTTCACGTCGTAGTAGTAGGTCGGCGAGCCCAGGACCACGACCTCCGCCTCGAGCATGCGATCGGCGATCGCGTCCCAGTCGTCGTGGACCGTGCAGTAGTCCTCTTTCCGGCACCGCTCGCACCCGATGCACGGGCCGATGGCCCTGCCCGCGAGCGAGACGTACTCGGTCTCGACCCCTGCCTTCGCGACCTCGTCGAGCACGGCCCTGACCAGCATGGCCGTATTCCCGTCCTGCCGCATGGATCCCGCGATCCCCAGTACCTGCATGCGAGATGGATGACCGTTCTTGGTGATAAAGGGTGCCGCTGCCTAGCGCCACGTCCCGGGCGGCCAGCGGAGCTCGAACCTGGCCCCGATCCCGAGCGTGCCGGTCTCCCGGATCTCGATCCCCGTGATCGAGAGAACCTGAGTCGTGAGGTAGAGGCCGAGGCCGGTGTTCTTCCCGTACCCCTTGAAGAAGATCAGCTCCTTCTCGTCGCGGGGGATCCCCGCACCGTCGTCCTCGTATACGACGATAAGGGCGTCGCCGTCTCTTCGCGCCGAGACCCTGATCCGCGTCACGGTCTCGCCGTACCGGAGTGAGTTGTCCATCAGGTTCGAGAAGACCTTGCGGAGGAGCGGGTCGGCCAGCACCTCGACGTCCCCCGTCTCGACCTCGAGGCGGATGCCGTCGAGCTCGACCTCGCCGAGCGCCGCCTGCAGGACCTCGTCGAGCCTCTGCCACTCGGGGGCTTGCATCCCCACGCGCTCGTAGTCCGCGGCGAAGGAGAGGATCTCCTCCATGGCGCGGGTCGTCTCGGTGATCAGCCGCCGGTAGCGCGCGCGTTTCTCGGGGTCGGTCGTGCGCTCCGCCATGCGCAGGTACCCCTTGAGCCCCATCAGCCGGTTCCGCAGGTCGTGCCGGGTCACGTTCGAGATCAGGGCGAGCTTGTCGTTGGCCAGCCGGAGCGCCTGCTCGTGCCGGACGCGGTCCGTGATCTCGGTCGCGAGGTGGACCACCTTCTCGAGCCGCCCCTCGTCGTCGTAGATCGGGGTGCAGGAGACGAGGAACGTTCCGCCCACCGCATCGACCACCGTCTCGACCGTGCCCTCGGCCCCGTCCGCCTCGAGGAGCCGGTCGAAAGGGCAACCCTCGGGAGAGCCGGAGGACCCGTGAAAGATCCCGGCACACCGCCGGCCGACCATCTCGTCGGCCGGGAGCCCGGTCGCCCGCTCGGCCGCCCGGTTCACGGCGAGGATCGTCTGGTCCGGGCTCAGGATCATCGCGGGCTGGCCGATCGTCTCGAAGACCACCTCCCACTGCCGCCCGAGTTCCCTCAGCTCCTCCTCGAGCGCGAGGCGGTCGGCGATATCGACGAACTGGGCCACGATCCGTCCGGGCCCGATCGAGTATGACCAGACTTCGTACGCCCCCGCGATCCGGCGGTCCCGGTAGGTGACGAGGTCGGCGTGCCAGGGCTCCCCCGTCCTGGCCGTCTCCAGGTACCGTTGGGGAACCTCGGTCTCGCGGAGGCCCGGGAAGGCGTCGTCGATGGTCCGGCCGACGACGTCTGCGTGCCGGATCTCCAGGATCCTGTCCGCCGCCGGGTTTGCGCCCAGAAAGACCAGGGTGCCGCCCTCCACGAGTTCGTACAGGTGAATCCCGGTGGGCGACCCCTCGATGATCCGCCGGTTGCGCGCCTCCGAGGCGCGCAGTACCTCCTCGGGGCGCTGCCGCCGGACGGCCTGCCGGCACTTGAGGGCGAGCTCGGCGAACTGGGATTCGGGGTCGCCGCCCTTCTGGAGGTAGAAGTCGACCCCGTTCTCGATCGCCTCGATCACGACCTCCTCGCGCCCCCGGCCCGTGAAGAGGAGGAAGGGGAGCCCGTCGAACCGTTGCCGGCACTCCCGGAGGAGTTCGACCCCGTTCATGCCGGGCATCTGGTAGTCCGAGACGACCACGTCGACCGCGTGCCGCTCCAGGAAGGCGAGCGCCTCCGGGCCCGACCCCGCCGTGTAGACCCGGAACTCCCCCGACTGCTGGAGATAGTGCCGGAGAAGGGCAGCGAGCTCGGGTTCGTCGTCGACGTACAGGATCGAGGTCATCGCTAGGATCGCGCCTCTGTATCAGTCCTCTCCATCTGTGACCATAGCCTTTTCGAAATCGTTTTTAAAGCGGGTGACGATCGGGGCGAGATCGATTGCACGGAAGGCCGCCGCGACCTCGTCGACCGGGTCTCGGGGGCGGAAGAGGAGGTGCGAGCCGCACCGGCAATCGGTCGCGCCGAGTCCGACGACGGCGTCGCCGCCGACGGCCCGGGCGAGGGCGCACTCGAGCCGCTCGCCCGTGCCGGCCGTCACGGCCGCAGCGATCCGGAAGCGGGGGTCGAGGAGGAGGCGGTCCACGTGCCAGTGCGGGCTCCGGTCCCGGTCGCGCCCGAGGCGGCGGTGCCGCTCGACCCGGGCGAGGCCGCCGGGGCCGAGGGCCGAGCCGATGTAGCAGTGGTACCCGGGGCGGAACGCGACCGCGTCGAGTCGCCCGACCTCGAGAACGGCGGCCGGGTTCTCGAAGGCCAGGCAGTAGATACCCCGCTCCATCTCAGAGTCGTCTGATCAGCGAGGCCGCCGCCCTGACCTGCCGGGATCCGCCCTCCTCCTCGGGGAAGCCGTGGCCCGGGTAGAGGCCGCGGACCTCGAGTGCCGCGAGCCGGTCGAGGGACGCGGTCAGGGCCTCGCGCGAGCCGCCGGCGAAGTCGTACCGGCCGAAGCAGCCGTCCGAGAAGACCGTGTCGCCCGCGATGAGGTCGCCCGTGACAGGGTCGAACAGGCAGCACGAGCCGGGGGTATGGCCCGGCGTGTGGATCACCCGGAACTCCCCGACCTCCTCGCCCTCGCGGAGGATACGGTCCGGCACGAGCCCCGGAGGATGGGCGCCGAAGTGGAGGGAGAGCGAACGGTGCTCCTCGAGGAGGGCCGCGGCGTCGTCCGCGTGGATCGCGACCTGCGCGTCGCACATGTGGGCGATCTCGCGGACGTACGCCGTGTGGTCGTAATGGCCGTGCGTCAGGACGATCAGCTCGATCTCGTCCCGGTAGGGCTCGACCGCCATGGGCGGCACGCCCGCGTCCACGAGCACGGCGCCTGCCAGGTACGCGTTCGCGTACATGCCCCGCCCCGGAATCCATCGGATCGGCATACAAACCATATAACGACCGCCCGCCATATCCTGTTTATGCACGGCCTGATCGAGGAGTGCCTCCGGTCCGTGCCGGAGGTGGCCCATCTCATCGCCCGCGACGAGGGCCTCGTTCCCAGCCGCGTCGCCCGGGCGATCGCCCGCGGCCGGATCGTGGTCCCGGCCAACCCCCGGCGCGAGCACCGGCTCTGCGCCGTCGGCGAGGGCTGCCGGGTCAAGGTGAACGTGAACATCGGCACCTCGGGGACGCTCTGCGACCCGGCCGAGGAGCTCGAGAAGGCCCGGGCCGCGCTGGCCGAGGGAGCGGATGCCCTGATGGACCTCTCCACGGGCGGCGACCTTCCCGCGATCCGCTCCTCGATCCTCGCGCTCGACACGCCCGTGGGGACGGTGCCGATCTACGAGGCCGTCCGCCGGGCCGGAAACGCGGCCGACGTCGACGCGGACCTGCTCTTCCGCGTGATCCGCGAGCACTGCCGCGACGGCGTCGACTTCCTGACCCTCCACTGCGGCGTCAACCGCGAGGCCTACGCCGCGCTCATCGACGACCCGCGCGTGATGGGCGTGGTCTCGCGCGGCGGGGCCTTCCACACGGTGATGATGGCCGAACGCGGCGAGGAGAACCCGCTCTACGCCGAGTTCGACTACCTCTGCGAGCTCCTGGCGGAGCACGGCGTGGTCGCGTCCCTCGGGGACGGGATGCGCCCCGGCTCCCGCTCCGATGCCGAGCGGCTCGCGAAGGCGACGGAGTACCTGACTCTCGGCCGGCTCGCGAAGCGGGCCCTCGCGAGCGGGGTCGAGCGGATGATCGAGGGGCCCGGCCATATCCCGCTCGAACAGGTCGGGTACAATGTCCGGATGCTCAAGGAGC
>DUGU01000301.1 GCA_013331215.1 Methanoregulaceae archaeon | reverse complement strand
TCACCGCGCCGAGCACGCCGGGGACGTACTTCTACCGCTGCGACGTCCACCCGGAGACCATGACCGGGACGTTCACGGTGACGTAACGGGGGCCGGAACCCCCCTCTTTTTTCGGCCGGCGGAGATCTCCCCGGCGGCCCCGGCGCTCTCCCGAGCCTCTGCCGTGGTCGTCCCGCCCGCCCGCCGTCGTCGCAGTCGGCCGTTCGTCCTGGCGCCGCGGACGATCCGGTTCGCACCCCGGAGCAGCGCCGACGTCCGCTGTTCGGCCCGTAGCCCGTCCCGCTCCGGCCGTCGGACCCGGCGGCAGCGAATGAGCAAAAACTCGATCAGGAATCGCACCCAGGGTCCGCCCCCACCTTCAGGGGAGGAGGACAATGTCTGAAGTCTGTTCATGGCGGAGGCATCGCCGGCCCGGGATTCGTCCCGTTCTCGTCGTTCTGCTGCTGGCGACCGCATCGTGCGGAGCCGCGCCGGCAACAGTCCCGATCCTGCCGCTCGGCGACTCGACCACGCACGGCGGCATCGGCGACGGCGGCGTGCTGTACCCGTCGTACCGCGCATGGCTCTACCCGGACCTCGGAGCGCAGGGCTACGATGTCGACTTCGCAGGGTCCGAGCACGTGCCCGCACTCCCGAACGGCCTCGACCCCGATAACGAGGGCATCCCGGGTACAGGGCAGGTCCTCGCCGAGCTGCCCGGCTGGCTCGGAACGTACCCGCCGCCGCAGGTGGCCCTCATCCACCTCGGCACGAGCGACGCGGCGCAGGACGTTCCCCGGACGCGGACGATCGCCGACCCCACGTCGATTATCGGCGTGCTCAGGGCGCGAAACCCCTCGATGACGCTCCTCGTGGCGCGGATCATCCCGACCACGACCGGGTCGGTCAACACGAGGATCGATGCCCTGAACCAGGAGATCGCCGGGCTCCGGGCCCTCTCGACGCCGCAGTCGCCCATCGTGATCGTGGGCCGGCACAGCGGGTACGGCGCCCAGACCGACAATCAGGCGGACGGCGTCCATCCCGTGACCCCCGGCGAGCAGAAGATGGCCGCTCGGTGGGATGCCGCGCTGATCCCGATCCTCGACGGGCTCGCACCGCCCCAACCGCCGCAGGGCGTCGCGGACCTCGGGAATACGACCTGTGAACCGCGGTCCATCACCCGGACCCGGACCGATCCCGCCGACCCGGCCTTCGCGGACGTGGCTGTCTACCTCCACGGCGCTCCTGCGGGGACGGTAGCGAAGGGCATCGAGTCCTTCACCGCAACCGGCCCCGGGCCGAGCACACGGCATACCATCGGCACGAAGACGTGGAACACGGCCGGGGTGGCGAGCACCACCCGGGTCGACCACACGGCCAGGACCGCGCTGGAGGCCGTGAAGGACACCAC
Organism: Methanoregulaceae archaeon; assembly: GCA_013331215.1. GTDB lineage: Archaea > Halobacteriota > Methanomicrobia > Methanomicrobiales > Methanospirillaceae > UBA288 > UBA288 sp11384u. Next base: position 1,218 of record DUGU01000301.1, on the reverse strand, counting down.
GCGCCGACCCCGGAGACGAACCTGCACGTCGTGTCCATGACCGCGACCTCGACCACCTGGGCCTGGACGGGCCCGACGGGCGCGGATTTCGCGAAGGTCGAGATCTCGGTGAAGGGCGTCTCCAGGGGCTATATCGCGAAAGGCGTCCAGTCCTACACGTTGACCGGGCTCAAACCGAATGCCGGGTACACGCTCGATACCCGGACGTACGACACCAGTGGCAACGGCAATCCGGCCATTGTCAGCAGCATCGGGAGGACCAGCTCCCGTCAACACTCTTTTACCGCACGGAGCGCGAGCCGACCGCCGCCATGCCGCCCGTGGCGGTGAAGACCTCGGGGCCGTCGGCATCGCTTCCGATGAGAGTTCGACCGCACCGGCCCGGCCGCGATGCCTCCTCCCGGCGGGACCCTCGAGACAGACGGGCAGGTTTATCGTCGTCTCCGCCAGACGATCAACAGGTGCCGGAAGGCACCGGGAGAACCATCGGATGATCACCATTGTTGCAAGGGGCAGCGTACAGGCGGACAGGGTTGCGGACCTCGAGAGACTCGCCGTCGACCTGGTCGAGGCGTCCCGGAACGAAGAGGGCAACGTCTCGTACGACTTCTACGCGGACCTCGCGGACCCCGCGAAGTTCACGTTCATCGAGGTCTGGAAGGACCGGGACGCGATCGATCTCCACAACGCCACCTCCCATTTTCAGGGCTTCGTGGAGAGAGCCGGGCCGTTATTCGACGGCCCGCTCGACATCGCGCTCTGCCGGAAGCTCACCTGACGCACCGTCCCCGAAGACGGGACGCTCCCGTTCCCGGAGAACTCCACGGCCGCCGGGGCTGCTTCCGGCGGCCCATCCCCGCGGCTCACCCCCCGGCGTCCGCGCCCGTCCGACCGGCCTCGAACCCGCAGACGACGCCCCGGCCGGCGCCGTGATTGCGGCGGCCGGTCCTTCACGCGGCCGGCAGGGTGAAGAAGAAGGTCGAGCCCTCGCCCGGCGTCGACTCGACGCGGATGGTACCGCCGTGCCGCTCGACGATCTTCTTGACGACCGCGAGACCGATCCCGGTGCCCTCGTACTCCTCCTTCGTATGGAGCCGCTGGAACATCTGGAAGATCCGGTCGAAGTAATCTTCCTCGATCCCGATCCCGTTGTCCCGCACCGCGATCTCCCACAGATCCCCGCGCCGGGTCGCCGAGATCCGGACCTCGAGCGGCACG
>DUGU01000134.1 GCA_013331215.1 Methanoregulaceae archaeon | reverse complement strand
CTCTTCGACCGCATGCTCCGGTCGGACCGGGTCGTCCCCCTGGCCCGGCCCCTCCCGGTCGAGGTGGCCGTCGAGGACGGCTCTATCATCCTCTCGAACGAGGAGTACGACCTGCTCGTCGTCGCGCCCACGCTCACCGAAGCGATCGAAGGGTGGTTCTATGAGCTGACCATGCTCTTCAAGGTCTATGTCGACGTCGATCCCGGAACGCTCTCCGAGAGCGCTCGGCGATACCGCACCAATCTCCTCTCTCTCGTCGCGTGACGCCGCCAGGAACCGGACCGTCAGGACCCGTGCGATCTCTGCGGCCCTGGTAAAGAAGGAGTTCCGGGAACGGCCCGATCCCCTTATATTCACTGACATGCCATCCTTCCACGGTCCACGCATGGCCGCCGGCACTCCCCAACTTCTCTGGCCCGACCGGGTCGATCAGGCGCTCCTCGACGAGGTCGTCTCCCGGATCGTAAAGGCAGTTGATCCGGAACGGATCGTCCTCTTCGGGTCACACGCACGCGGGTCGGCCCAGCCCGACAGCGACCTCGACCTTCTGGTCGTAATGGACTCCCCCCTCCCTCGACACCGCCGTGTCGTCCCCATCCTGAAGGCGCTCGCGGGCGTCATGATTCCCAAGGACGTGGTGGCGTACACGCCGGCTGAGGTCGAGGAATGGCAGGGGGTACGGGAAGCCTTCATCACGAGCATTCTCGCCGAGGGACGGACGCTCTATGCAAAGAACCCGTCATGAGCTCGTTGCCGCCTGGCTTGAGAAGGCTCGTCAGGATCTCGTGGTCGCTCGAAACGCTCTTCTCATGCCCGAGATATTCCCAGGGATCATCTGTTTCCATGCGCAGCAGGCAGCCGAAAAAGCCCTGAAGGCATACCTGGTGGGGCTGGGCGTGATTCCCCCCAAGACCCACCAGCTCGAAGATCTGGTCGCTCTCGCAGCCGGGTACGATGCCGAGATCGTGACCCTCTCGGATCCCGCCGCGAGTCTCACCCCGTATGCGGTTGAAGCCCGCTATCCCGAGGCCGAACAGGTAACCGAGGAGGACGCGCGTCATGCGATCGAGGATGCCGAGGAGATTCACCGCTATGTTCTCTTGCGTCTGGGACAGGCGGGCTGGTCGTAGGGCCGGTCTGATCCCCTGTGCGCAAAAGCCGCCCCCGGCGGACCATCGAAGGCAGGATGGTGCCATCGGTACTCGCTTGATCAGGGACCGAAGCGGGCTTGTGCAATTCCCCAATCGTCCTGCATGCGCGGTGGGAGACGGACGATTGAAGTACAGGCCCGACTCTGGCCTCGGAGATGGGCAGGGAGCGCGGATTCTCCTACGGTACAATGTCGTGTCGATTCACCGAATGCAATCCGGGATATGACGAGAACGCTGACCTGCTCCGTCGGGCGAGGAAGATAAAGTAGTACCGCAAACGATCATCTGCTCACCGGTTCTCACCCATGCCCTTCTACTGCCTGCGCTGCGGCGAATGCTGCTCGGCCATGGGCGACGTCCACGCCCTCGAGGGGGATCCGGCCGCCGGCCGCTGCGTCGTCGTCAACCGGTACACGGGCGAGCGGACTCCCGTCGCGGTCGATCTCGACAAGATCGACCTGCTTGCCACCCCGCCGGTCCCCGGGGCCTGCCCGCTCTTCCGCCGGGACGCCGACGGCCGCTGGGCCTCGCACGGTTACACCGTAGCCGGCCCGCGACATGCCGCGAGCCGGGTCCCGGCGGTTCCTCGTCCTCGACGGCGAGAGGATGCCTGCGACCTTAAATTGCTCGAGGAGCCGTAACAACATGTCGAAAATTTTCATTTTTTTCGACATTTACAGGCAATGTGTCGATTGGTTCGACATATTGGAATAACTCACTATTTTCGACAGATCCGAGCGACGTGTCGATGGGATCGACATGTTGGAGTAATGGGGATCTCACATTCCGCAGTACTTGTCCAGTCGATAGTATTTTTCGCATGCCGGCCCGAGCAGCCCCAGAATGTGCTTCAGAACGTCTTTCAGCCCGTGAATCGTTCTGGCCGATCCCCCATCCCAGGTGATCTCGAGCACCTGCACGCCCCGGAAGAGAAAGAACAACCATGTGAGGGTCGGCTTCCGGGTGGGTGTACGCACCTTTCCAGGGACCGTTTCGTTTCGCTCCCCGAGGGCCTTCCCGACCCGGAATTCCGTCAGGCTGTAGATGAACAGGGAGAGGGTCGTGATCATGGCCAGGGTTTCGATGCGTGACGGCTTCTTCAGGAAGATCTCGGATACCCGGAATGCAGTGTCCTCGAGGAACCGGAATCCCCGTTCAACGGTCGCCTGGTTCCTGTACTGGGCCGGTAACGGATCAGCATCGAGGTCGAGACGACGTGAAGGTCCCGGTGGTCTCGTCGGCGCACCTCGTCTGTTTACTGCTTCCCCGCTGAGCACCTGGTTTCGCCGATCGTCCATGCCGTTCTACTGTCCCTGCTGCGGCGAGTGCTGCCCGGCCACGGGCAGCGTCAACGGACTCGAGGGGGACCCACCCGCCGGCCGCTGCGTCGTCGTCAACCGCCAGACGGGCGAGCGGACCCCGTTGCGGTCGACCCCGATACGATTGACATCTTCGACCTTCCCACGGTCCCCGGTTCCTGCCCACCCCCCTCCGGCTTCCGCTCTCTCAGCGAAACCCTGACACTCCCCGCCGCCGGAGTGCTCTATATACGCTACGGGATGTGTAGCAGATGACGGAAACCATGAGCCCACCTTCGTACCCGGTGCCCTCAGGCCTTCTCTTCGACCGCATGCTCCGGTCGGACCGGGTCGTCCCCCTGGCCCGGCCCCTCCCGGTCGAGGTGGCCGTCGAGGAGGGGTACTATGTCCTCACGAACGATGAGTTCGGCCTCTTCGTCGTGGCGCCGACCCTGGACGAGGCGATCCGCGGATGCCACGACCAGCTGGCTCTGCTCTTCGAGGTCTATGTCGACGTCGATCCCACCCTGCTGGCCCGGAGTGCGATGAAGCTCCGTGATCGGCTCCTCGCCCTGCTCGATTGAAGGATGGGCCGGCCAGGGACAACCCCGATAACCATCGTCACGGAGCGGAAACGGAAGCCTCCGAATCTGGCTGATGCATAACGCCGGTATGCACTGATGCCGGCGCGGACTTCGATCACAACGATAA
>DUGU01000149.1 GCA_013331215.1 Methanoregulaceae archaeon | reverse complement strand
TCGATACACGATAATGGGATCATGGTCCTGAGTCTCCTTTGTCCAATTCTAGGTTGGATTCAGGGCCAATGAGAATTTACATCACTTTTCGCACACTACCTGAACTGACATCACCCGATGTCACGTCGGCGGATGTAGTGCAACACTCGTTGCGCCATCGACCATGCTATTATGCTGAAAAACCATCTGTTTCTATAATGCTCACCCTGATCGAGCTGCTGGAGGAGCTGAACCTCCACGACGAGCATCCCCGGATTGAGGCCAAGTCGGCGCGCAACGGGGTAGGCAGTTCGGCCTTTGAGACCATCTCAGCGCTGTCGAACGAGCCCGACCTCGGGGGTGGCTATATCGTATTCGGGGTCGTCAAGGACGTAACGGGTTCGTACATTCTCGAGGGAGTCGATGATCCCGATCGAATCCAATGCGATCTCGTCTCTCAATGCGCGAATCCGACGAAGCTGACGCCGATCGTGCGGCCGCAGATCAGGGTGGAGTCGATCGGGAAAAAAGTCGGCATCGTTGTTTTCGTCCCCGAAGCGCCGGGGACCGAAAAGCCCGTATACATCACACAGGAAAAATTGCCGCGTGGCGCCTACCGACGCATCGGCTCAAGCGATGTACGGTGCACGGCGGACGATCTGCAAGTCCTATACCAGTCGAGCGGTTACCGGACCTTCGACTCGACACCCGTGACCGATGCATCGATCGACGATCTCGACCCCGATGCCATTCTCGAATATCGTCGAATTCGACAGCAGATACACCCTGACGCCGAGGAGCTGACATACTCCAACCTGGAGATGTTGCGATCGCTGAACTGTCTGCATACGGAGAACGGCACCACCGTCCCTACCCTCGCGGGGCTCGTCCTGTTCGGGAAGGCATCGTCCTTGCGTCGGCTCGTGCCTCTCCTACGGGTCGATTATATCCAGGTTCCCGGGACCGAGTGGATAGGCGATACGGAACACCCCTTCGAGACGATGGACCTTCGCGGACCGCTGATGCTGCTCATCCCCCGGCTTCACGCCCGGATCGTCAGCGACCTGCCGCGTCAGGTCTCCTTTCGCGAGGGACATCTACAGCGCAGGGAGACGCCGAAAGTCCCGGAGCGCGTCATCCGGGAGGCGCTGGTGAATGCGGTGATGCACCGGAGTTACCGCGAGCGCGGACCAATCCAGATCATCCGGTACGCCAACCGGCTCGAGGTCCGGAATCCCGGGTACTCGCTGGTCGCCATCGACCTCGACCATCACCCGCAGTCCACGACGCGTAACGAGTATATTGCCGCCGTACTGCATGAGACGCATTACGCCGAGAACAAGGGAAGCGGGATCCACGTGATGCTCCGGGAAATGCGGAACGCTCACCTCTCGGACCCGGAGTTCGAATCGTCGCGCGAGACGAACATGTTCGTTGCCCGTTTCATGTTCCACCATCTCCTCGAAGGAGCCGATCTTGCGTGGTTGGCGCAATTCGGTGACTGCAGCCTTTCTGAGGTCGACGTCCAGATACTCCATCGCGCCAGGGAGAAACGGCTAATTACGAATGCAGATTGCCGGGAAGCGACGGGTCTGGACATTGTCAAGGTGAGCAACCGCCTCCGCCGGCTCCGAAAATTAGAGCTGCTCGATCAGCATGGCGGTGGCGCCCAAACCTACTATACTCCCTCTTCAAAACTCCTCGGACGTGTACCGGCTTCTCTCCGTATCGTTTATTCAATCGGGGGCTCGGAACCTCCCCGGGAGTCGAAGAACGAACTGCTCCTTTCGCTACCGGAGCCCGCGCAACGAAAGGTACTCTCCCTCGGAGTCCGGATGGGACAACGGAAAGGCCGTGAGGCCGTGGTCGGCCTCTGTTCGTTGCGTCCGTTTACTCTCGGCGAGCTGGCAGAACTGCTTGGGAAATCGCCCTCCTGGATCAAGAGAACGTATGTCGGACCTTTAGTGGAGAACGGAGACATTACCGGCATCGACGGGGAAGGCGGTGACTCTCCAACGGCATATCGCGCGACATCGGTGGGTATCGCCCGCTATCGACATGCACTCCGGTGGGCAGAGAAATGGACGTAGAGAAAGTGATCTCTGCTCACATGTCTCCGCTCCGAAATACTACGTGTTTGTACAAATGACACTACCCTCCTCCAGGGAAATCCGGGAATTTATTGGCCGAATCTTCGATTGGCCGTCAATCAGGCGTGCTCCGAATCGAGCGCTTATCACTAGTAGTTACTAATTAGTTACTAACGAGCGGCAATCGCTTCGGTCTTCCCCGCGAGCTCCGCTCTCTCGAGCCGCTGCCGCGGTCGATCGTGCCGGCCGCGATGGAACGGGTGACGGCCTCGGTCGGCCGGTGCGGTTCGTGCGGGTTGGAGAAAGCCGCGTGGCCGGGCCGGGGATACGTCTCTGCGAGACGTGCGGCCGGCCGGAGTCGAGAAGGGTGGTGGAGGCCGGGACGGAGGTGGTGATGGAAGGGTAGGAGGGAATCAGAATATGTCCACTATTTCTTGATTAGAAGTCGCGAGAGATTGGCGTTCGATGGTACCGGCAAAAATCCCTCTGCGGGATCGTGGCGATTACGGATCGGATCTTCGCGTATGACCTGGTGACGGGTGCACTCTTTAACGGCGTGACATCACTTTTCGGGGGGATTCAGCAGCCCGAATCCCCCTTATGAGCAACGAGGACTGCGTCTGAAGGGATGATGTCAGTATCCGTCCTCCGGGATTCGTCAACGATCCACGAATTTCCCCATTATCCCGAGCACGAAGATTAGTACTATGGCTCCAACAAACAAACCGGGGGCCGTCTCCGGTGTGACGGCAGGGAGCCATATTGCTGCTGTGAACAAAGCCACCACCGCGATGACGATGGACCCCACAATGACCCATGCTGCGATCGGTCCGATCGCATCAGCGATCGATTCAACTAAAGACTGCATAAAGGGTGGTGATTATTTAATTAGTGCCACC
>DUGU01000273.1 GCA_013331215.1 Methanoregulaceae archaeon | reverse complement strand
ACGACGCCGGCGAGGACATGGCCGAGCTGGAGAACGGGGAGCTCGTCATCGTTGGGCAGAACGGCACGAGCCGGATGACGGCCGAGTCCCCGCGAACAATCCTCCTCTCGACGAACGGAAAGGTGATTGCCGACCGGACGAATTCCGGGAGCTTCGATCGGCCACGCGCCGTGGTCACCGATTCCGACGGCGGCTTCGCAGTCCTGATGCGGGGCGGTGAGCTGACCCGATTCGACCATGCCGGAACGGCGATCTGGACTCTCTCGACTGCAATCGCGGAGGTCCGCTCGCTGACGCGCCTTGATGACGGAGGATACCTCGTGGGAGGCGGCGCGGAGTATATCGCCTCGGCCCGTGCCCCGCCGGTGACGGAGGGAATAACCGCCCAGTCTCCCGCAGTCACCGCCGGCGTGGGGAGTGGCTCTCCCAGCGTGTCCGAGCGCGCACTTCCATCGTACACTCCCAGCATGTACGTCAAGAGAGCCCAGGCGACCAAATATTTGTCGAACGGGGAGCGTGCGTGGCAAAGGACCTTCGATGAGGGAATCGGTGTTGTCTATGCCGCGCTAGAAGATGTCGATAATGGCAGTCTGCTTTTCGCAGGGTCAGTGCCTGATCGAAGCTCGGGCAGGGACCGCACTCTTGAACTGATAGCCATGCGTGCCGACAGGGACGATACGACTGGACCGATGACAGGACTCGGACAGGTTGAATCTCCCGAGGGAACCATCCGGATCCGTACTTCATCCGGGGGGACCGAGGTGCTCTACAGCACGTGGAGCTCCGGCATCCAGTATCCCGAATTCGGCGTCGCCTTGGCCCTCATCGACCCGGCCGACACGGTGATATGGGAGCGAACCTTGAAGGCGAGCCGCGTCTTCAACGGAACGAGTCNNCTCTCCCCCGGTCCGCACCCGTATACCACCTTCCACACCCTCCGATTCGATGCTGAAGGCCACCTCGTCTGGAATCATCCGCTGTCGATCGGATCCATCCGTGAGGTTAAACGGGTGATCGAGACCTCTGATGGTGGCTACGCGATTCTTGGCATGACCGAGAAGGGCTAGGCGGTGCGGTCGAGGATCGTCCGGAGTAGGAATGGGGCAGCTTTATGACCGGACGGGCAGGATATTCCGTTACCGACTCATTCGGCGATCGTCAGGCAACGATGACAGGGATACCAGAACTGGAATGGCTGAGGCGGCGATGATTGCAGAATTGCGGATGTGGAATTTGGCAATTCTGACCATGCTGGTGTTGCTGCTCGTCGTCTCGGCGGGCTGCATCGGCGGCCCCGACTCGGTTGCCGACCGGGACATCGTGGTCCTCAAGCTGAACGCCGACGGCGTGGCGCAGTGGACGAAGACCATCGACACCGGCGAGGACGACGGCGCCGAGGACCTGGTCGAGTTCCCGGGTGGCGGGTTCGCGATCGCCGCGCAGAACGGGAGCGACCCGCGCCACCCGGCCCGCCCCCGGTTCATCCGGCTTTCTCCCGACGGTACGGTCCAGTGGGACCGGTTCGTCACCGAAGGTTCCGACATTGCACGGGCGGTCGTGCCGGTCGGCAATGGAGGCACCGCCGTGCTCACCGGGAACGGCACGGTCGTCCGGTTCGACGACGCTGGCCGGATCGTCTGGACGCGCGCCACCGGGGTCTCGGAGGCGCAGGCGCTCCTGCGCCTCGCCGACGGCGGGCTTGTCGCTGGCGGCCGTGTAACGTGTTACACCAACACCAACATCACGATCCCGCCCGTGCCCGGCGCGTCGGCCTTGCCCGACCCGGCCCGTTTCGTCGCGGGCGAGGAGGGGATGGCGGCGCGACTCTCCGCCGACGGCGGCATCGTCTGGGAGCGCCGGTACGGCGGGAGCGGATTGGAACAGGCGCAGAGCCTCGTCGAGAACCCCGATGACGCGGGAGTACTGCTCGTCGGGGTCGGCGAGAGGGCCAACGCCACCCCCGACACGCCGTTTCTCGCGCTTCGCCTCGCGCCCGACGGAACACCTCAAACCGTTGTACAGCTCGGTATTGGAGGGCCCCGTACGGCGGCGGTTCCATCGGGGGCCGCGCGGAGCCGGCGGGGTATCGGGTGCTGTATTGGAACGACCGCTCGACGCCGAACCTCACGCAGGGGAGCGTCACGGACGCCTTCCTCGACCGCGACGGTAGCGTGCTCGAATGTCGGGATCTCAACGCGAGCCTCGCCGTCGCCCGAACCGCCGACGGCGGGTACGTCTCCGTCGGCATCCCGTTCGGAGAAGGAGCCGGCTACAGCGATTTTGGCTGGGCTCCGACAAGCGCATTCCATACCCTCCGGTTCGACTCGACGGGGGCGCTCGCCTGGAACCGCGCGTTGCCGGTGGGGCTCATCAGTCAGGTCAGAAAGATCGTGCCAACGGCGGACGGCGGGTACGCGGTCCTCGCCCTCAGGACGAACGAGTAACCGCCGAGCGTCGGCGCCGGAGAAGAGTGAGGATTCGGAATCGTTGTGCCGCGCTCGTCACCGATCCGTGCAAGACGAGTGACTATTGCTCTCGCGCTGCGCGTTCAACCCCGACCAGTCGGGGAAAAGTTGGGTTTATTCGAGCTTCGGCGTCGCGAGCTCGGCCTGGGCGATCTTCGCGATCAGCGCCTCGATCACGGCCTCGCGCATTCCCTCGACGAACTTGATCGACCCGACCACGAGGTGGCCGCCGCCGGAGACGCCGCCGCCCGTGATCTCGGTCTTGAGCTCGCGGACCATGCGCGGGATGTTCATCAGGACCCCGCGCGACCGGAGCACGGCGAAGTCGGGGCCGAAGCCGATCGTGACCACGGCGGCCCCGGGGTTGGCTTTGCAGAGCCGGTCGTGGACCTCGCCCGAGGTCTTCCCGGGCGGCGGGAACGTGAACTTGTGGGCGTGGATCTCCACGTCGAGCAGGAAGAGATGGGCCCCGTTCTCGAGCAGGCGCTCCTGCACATGGGGCATGGTCGCCTCCAGCTGGTCCGCGATCATCGTGTTCGCGCCCTCCACGAGGAGGCCGACGAACTTCTCGTGCCGTTCGTGGTCGGGGCCGAGATCCAGGATCTCCTTGACGATCTCGCGCCCGTCGTTGAACCGGAGCCAGAACT
>DUGU01000171.1 GCA_013331215.1 Methanoregulaceae archaeon | reverse complement strand
ACCGTCCGTCGGTTACGATTCGAACAACTGGCTGGACAGGGAGCTCAAGTACTGGGACGGTTTCCTCCAATCCGAATCCGTCGGCATCGGATGGAACCGTCTCGTCGAAGATCATGGAGATACGCTCCTATCTCTGGAGAAGAAAGACGACTTCAAGCACCTTTTCAAGCAGACGTACGGCAACAATATGGCGCCCGAGATGCCCTGGACGTTCCTCCACGAACTGAAGGAGGGAGATGTCATCCTCGCCAACAGGGGCGCCCGGACCATCATCGCTCGGGGAATCGTGCGGTCCACGCCGTTCTTTGATCGGGAGCAAAACCATTGGATTCGCCGAAAGGTCGACTGGGAGGTACTACCGGATGAGCATCCAGTGCCGGCCAGCCTGAAAGGACATTTCAACGGTGTCTTCCGCCCGCTCTCCATCGAAGAGTACGAGCGGCTGATGGGCGAACAGGACGAGAGCCTGATTGAAGATAACGAGCCATTGTCGCCCCTCTTCGAAAAGATGAGAATGGTCCTCGAGTACAAGGGTCAGGCGATTTTGTATGGCCCGCCGGGGACCGGCAAGACCTGGGCGGCCCGCAATTATGTCAAAGACGTTGCCACACCCTTCAGCTCAACAGACGGAAAGGCACAGGGCGTCTTCATCACCTTTCACCCTTCGTTCGCCTACGAGGAGTTTGTCGAGGGGTTGCGGCCGCAGGTCGACAATGAGGGAAGGATCAGATACGGGATCCAGGAAGGAATTTTCCTCAAATGCTGCCGAGCGGCCTTCCACGATCTGGCAAGGAAAGCGGGAGTCGATACAGCATGGACTGCTGAAGGCGGACTCCCGGAGATTACCGACGAAGAACGCGAACAACTCCGCGCTGCGGCCGGTGCGGTCCCGTACTATCTGATTATCGACGAGATCAACCGCGGCGATATCTCGCGGATATTCGGGGAGCTGATCACACTGCTCGAGAAGGACAAACGTCTCTGCGGCTCGGAAGAGATGATCGTCACCCTGCCCTACTCCCGCACCCGATTCACGGTTCCGCCGAATGTCCGGGTCCTCGGGACTTTGAATACAACGGACAAGAGCATCGCGCTCATCGACATCGCGCTCCGTCGACGCTTCGGGTTCATTGAACTGACGCCGGATCTGAGTATCGTGACGACGGCCGCCGCAGAAAAACCCGAGGAGGTTCGTCAAGTTTGCGAATCTGCCGTCAACGCAATCGTCGCGATTAACGAACGAATCGAATCGAGCATCGATCGGGACCATCGCATCGGCCACAGTTACCTGATGCCGATTGCTGCGTGCACCACCCGGAACGAAGCCGTCAGCGCAGCGAGGACTGCATTCGTCAACGAGATCCTCCCGCTGCTCCAGGAGTATTACTACAATGCTCCAAGGAAGATCGGCGAAATCCTGAACGGGGCATTTTCCTTTGGTAGCTCGGAGGTCAACGTATCAGAGGGCCTCCCCGACGAGGCACTCCTCGATGAGCTCAAACGGATCGCCAGCTCCGAGCAGGCATGACCGAGCTCATCACTCTTCGCGAGTTCCAGCGGTATCCGTTTACGATTGCGGATACGGATGGCTGGAGCGATCCGGGTCGAACGCTGCAATTTTCCACGCAAACAATCGAAACCCTGTCATCGATCAACTCTGGAAAAGAATTCTTTTCGATCGGCTACGATTCGATTGTCCCTCAGGCGTTTGTCGGCGTCATCCAGATCGGCGATCTTTCGATCCAGATCGTGCCAAAGTTCTGCGAAGAGACAACTATCGACACGGCGCGCGCACTTCGGAACGTGTACGCCATGCTCCAGTATATCGGTTGCCTTCCGTACCGGCAGGCCGATACGGCCGACATCGCCACACTCGAGGCCGACTTTCTCGAGATCTTCGTCCGTCTCTTTGCCAACCAGCTGCTGGACCATCTTTGCCAGGCGAGACATGTCGATTACATCCAGCGCAGCGATGAGCTCCGGTTCCTCAGGGGCCGAATACGCGCCGAGAAGCATCATGATCCTGCCCGACTGCACCTGATCCCCTGTACATTCTTCGAACGCTCGGGCGATACGCTCATCGCCCGCACCCTGCGCTACACGTGTAATCTCATGGAGCGCCGCTGCGCGACAGCGGAAACACGGCGCGTGCTGCATCAGATAAGAGAGTTACTCGTCGATGTCACGCTCACTCCGATCTCGGTCCAGGAGGCGGACACCATCCGTTTTCATCGTCTGAACAACGGGTTTCGTCCCTTCATCGACGTCTGCCGGCTCTACCTCGCCGGTTGGGCTTACCATATCCAGGCAGGATCCCGTTCCACCTTCACGTTGCTGTTTCCGATGGAACAGGTATTCGAACGGTTCGTCTCGACCGTACTGCAGAGGGAAGGGTCAGCGCTCTTTGGCGCTCTCGCGCCCCTCGTGCGTGTCGACGATCAGCCTTTTGTCGGATATCTCGCTCTGAACGAGCGCCAGCGAGGCGAGTTCGGGCTGAGGCCCGACGTCCGTATCCGCGTACCGGAAGCCGATATTCTCCTCGATACGAAGTACAAACGCCTCGACGGATCGGCATCACATCTCGGTGTGGGTCAAGGGGACGTGTACCAGATGTTCGGCTATGCGGCCATGACCGATGCGCAGGCGATCCTGATGCTCTACCCCGCGGTTGGACCTGGGTTCCGCCGTGACCTGACCTTCGTCCTGCCCGATGGACGAACATGCCCTCTGTTTATCCGGACCATCGACCTCTCAGGGGATCTCCTCAGTCGGAGCGGGTGGAATGGTTGTCTCGCAAGCCTCAGGGGCTGCCTCACTCCAATCATGCCCGGGTTCGTCGCCTACCCGGGTGTTCCCTGCTGACTCTCCTCTACCATTCGCTGCCGGCCCCTCGTCAACGACGTCCCAGACCTCGAGAACCTCGTCCGCCCCCTCGAACGCCGCCGCATCCTCACCCGGCTCGAGCTCGATCTGTTCCACGGCGCCGATCCGGG
>DUGU01000102.1 GCA_013331215.1 Methanoregulaceae archaeon | reverse complement strand
CCACGCATTACATGGACGAGGCCGACCAGGCCTGCGACCGTGTCGGCGTGATCGCACAGGGCCGGCTCGTCGCCGTCGACGCGCCGGACGCCCTCCGCCACCAGCTCGGCGGCGAACGGATCTCGCTCCGGACCGACCGCCCCGCTCCGCCCGTCACGGTCGAGGGAGCCCGCCTTGTTCGCCGCGAGGCCGACCGGCTCGTCTACCACGCCGACGACGCGGCCGATGCGGTGCCAGCCCTGATCAGTGCCCTCGCGGCCGACGGCATTCGCGTCAGCGGGCTCGAGGTCGCGGCTCCCACCCTCGACGACGTCTTCCTCGCCCTCGCGGGACGGCGGGACGAGGGCGGGGCCTTCGACTACCGTCAGTTCCGCAACATGATCCGGAGGCGGTAATGAACGCGGTCTTCGTCTACTTCGTCCGGGACATGCGCCGCTGGGTCCGCGGCCGGTTCAACGTCTGGTCGGCCATGATCATGCCCGCGGCCTGGCTCATCTTCGTCGGTCTCGCCCTCCCCACGAAGTTCACGGACAACTATCTCGACTTCATCGCCCCGGGGATTCTGGTGCTCACCATGCTCTCGGCCGGGATGCAGGGAGGGTCGTCCCTGATCTTCGACAAGATCCTCGGCTTTCTGAACAAATTCCTCGCCCTGCCCTCGCCGCGCGAGGCGATCCTCTTCGGCAAGATCCTCTTTATCACGGTCCGGGGCCTCCTCCAGGCGAGCGTGATCATGGTGCTCGCGGTCCTGCTCGGGGCGACGATCTTCACCCCCGCGATGGTCGCGTTCGCCTACCTCGTCCTCTTCATCTTCGGCGTGCTGCTCTCGGCCTTCTCGACCGCGATCGCGCTCTATGTCGATGACCACGACGGCTACGCCGCGGTCAACGCCCTCCTCTCCATGCCGCTCTTCTTCACCTCGTCGGCACTGATGCCGTACAGCGTGATGCCCCCCTGGCTCAGGACCATCGCGCAGTACAACCCCGTCTCCTTCGCGATCGACCTGATCCGCTCGTTCGCGGCGCCGCCCGTCCTCTGGGCGAGCCTGGCCGGCCTCGTCGCGCTCGCGCTCCTGATGGTCGCATTCTCGTCCCTCCTCTTTCGAAGGGTCACGGTCTGAAGGAGGGAGCGTCACGCTCTCCTTCTCTGCCGCCGGCACCCGGTCACACTCCGACCGCGGGTATCTCAGAGACCGTCCCGAAGCACCGGGGGCAGCCGGGCTGATCGCTTATCCGGCCTGAATCCAAACATCCTGCCGTGATCCGGTACAGGACCTGGGGAGAGGGGCCGTTCTCCGTTGCCCTCGTCCACGGGGGGCCGGGCGCCCCCGGCGAGATGGGCCCGGTCGCCCGGGAGCTCTCGGTGGCGCACGGCATCTTCGAGCCGTTCCAGGCGGCGACTTCGGTCCGGGGACAGGTCATCGAGCTCGCCGCACACCTTCGGGAGCACGCCGCCCTCCCGGCCGTCCTCGTCGGCCATTCGTGGGGCGCGATGCTCGGCCTTCTCGTCGCCGCGGCGCACCCCTCCACCGTGGCAAAACTGGTGTTGATCGGATCGGGGCCGCTCGATCCGGTGTATGCCGCTCGGATCATGGAGACCCGCCTCGGGAGGCTCACAAAGGAGGATCGGGACGAGCTCGTTCTCCTTCAGAAAACTCTGAACGACCCGTCGGAACTTCCTTCCTCCGCAGAATTCGCCCGTTACGGCGACCTGAGCGCCCGAGCCGACTCCGTCGACCCGATCGCGACGGAGCCCGCCGGCTTCGCCTTTCAGGTTGCGCTCCACCGGCAGGTCTGGGACGAGGCGGCGGCTCTTCGGGCCTCGGGATACTTTATCGAACAGGCCCGGGCTGTCGCCTGCCCGGTGGTGGTGATCCACGGGGCGTCCGATCCCCACCCGGTACTGGGGGTGGTCGGGCCGCTTGCTGATGCCGGTCTCTCCCCGCGGGTCCACATCCTCGCGGCATGCGGGCACACCCCGTGGATCGAGCGGCAGGCACGGGAGGGGTTCTTCGCGTTGCTGAAGAGCGAGATCGCAGAGCCGGGCCGATAGGAACGGATCCACAAGACCCCCGCCCCCTTCTCGTCTCCGCTCGAAGAGTGCCCGGACGGGTTTCCCTGTCCCCGCTCTCCTCTGCGTCGAGGAGGTCCGCGATCTCGGTGGGTGAAAATCCCGGCTCTCCGAGAACCCGGATCGAGACGGCTCGCGGGACCTGCGCGCCCGAGTAATCCCGGTAGCCCGTGCAGAGGTCGCGCGTCTCGGGAACCAGGATCCCCTTCTAGTCGTAGAGTCGGAGCAGGCGGATCGACAAATGCATGATCAGCGAGAACCTGCCGATGGACATCCGGTCGAGAGCCATATGCTACCTTACTGAATGCGCCTGTGGCCGATATGGGCTGTCGGAGTCTCCCGGCCGGAGAGTTCGGATCGGTTGTGAGCTCGCCCGAATCCGATCAGGGCCGATCGCCGACATTTTCGGAAGGCCGCCCCCGCCCGGACCCCTTCTTTCCCCACGGGC
>DUGU01000205.1 GCA_013331215.1 Methanoregulaceae archaeon | reverse complement strand
TCCGTACCCCGTCAGGGCCCCGTCCTCCGAGGTCGTGAGGTTGCCGAACCGATCGGCCGAGACCACGAGCACCAGGTCGCCGACGTTCATGTTCGGGACCATGCTCTCGGACTCGATCGTGACCACGGCCGGCCAGGTCCCCGAGACGAGGAAGAGCGCGAGCGCGATCAGGGCGACCACGCCGACGACCCAGATCAGGTCCCGCGCGATGCCGGCCCACCGGTCCTCGGGGTCGCGGAGGCGTTCGAGCAGGGACGGGTCTGCCTTGGATGCCGCCATGTGCCTGAAGGGTTGCTTTTCGGCCGTTCTTATAGGTAGCGGATAACCTATCTCCCCCAAAGGCCAACGGAGATCCGATGCTCGAGCCCGCCGAGATCGTCCAGCGATTCCTTCTGGCCAAGCGGCAGGTCCACCCCGAAGTGGTCGCGTGGATCCGGGAGCAGAACGACCCCGGGCTCGTGGACCGCATCCTCCGCGAGACCCCGGATGATGTGGTCGTGGTCTCGCGCGGCGCGATCCCGTCGATCCGGCCAGAGCGGGACGGGGTCCGGTTCCTCGCCGACCCTCTCGAGGTGCTGGAGGGCGCCGCCGGCTCGTCCTCCCCGGTCACCTCGATCCAGGACTACGTCCACTACTTCCGGGACCGGTACACGCGCCTCGGCGGGCTCGTCCGGTCGCGGGTCCACGCGATGCCGATCGAGGCGCTCGTCCGGACGAGCCGGTACCGGCAGCAGGAGTGCACGATCATCGGGATGGTCGTCGAGGCGCGGGCGACCGCGAAGGGCCACCGGCTGATCCAGTTCGAGGACCCGACGGGCGTGATCCCGGTCCTCTTCAACAAGAACCGGCCCGACTTCGACGATGCCGAACGACTCGTCCCGGACGAGGTGGCCGGCGTGCGCGGCAAGCTCTCGGACGAGGGATCGCTCTTCTACGGCGAGCAGATCCTCCGGCCCGACGTCCCGGTCAACCACGCGCCGTTCCTCTCGAAGGAGCCGGGAAAGGCCGTCCTGATCTCCGACGTCCACGTCGGGTCGGACACCTTCCTGCCCGATGCATGGAGCCGCTTCGCGGACTGGCTCGACGAGAGCGACGAGATAGGATACCTGCTGATCGCGGGCGACCTCGTGGACGGGATCGGCGTCTATCCCGGCCAGGAGCGCGAGCTCGTGATCTCGAACATCGACGAGCAGTACGCCGAGTTCGGACGGATGCTCGAAGACCTCCCCTCGCGCCTCCGCATCGTGGCCGCCCCCGGCAACCACGACGTGGTGCGGGGAGCCGAGCCGCAACCGGCGCTGCCCGAGCGGTTCGCGGCACACCTCCCCGGAAACTGCACGCTCGTCGAGAACCCGGCAGTCGTCTCGCTCCAGGGCGTCCATGTCCTGATGTACCACGGCCGGGCGATGGACGACCTGATCTCCCTCATCCCGGGGGCCTCGTACGACCGCCCGGGAGAGATGATGGAGGAGATGCTCAGGCGGCGCCACCTCGCCCCGAGCTACGGCCGGAGGACCCCGATCGCGGCGGCCAAGACCGATCGGCTCCTGATCGACCCCGTCCCGGAGGTGCTGCTGACCGGGCACGTCCACATCCTGGGCCTCTGCCAGTACCGAGGCGTCCTCGGCGTGAACGCGGGGGCCTGGCAGTCCCAGACCGCGTTCCAGAAGCAGATGAACGTCAACCCGACCCCCGGCAGGGCGGTCGCGCTCGACCTCCGGACCCTCGTCCCCGAGGTGCACGACTTCAGCTAGAGACGGAGCCGCTGCCGGGCCGCGTACCCCAGCCGCTGCGCCTCCGACGAGACGAGCTCAGCCTCCTCGAGGTCGATGCGGACCAGGTGGATAAGAACCGGCAGGGCCCGCACCCGCTCGGGCGCAAGCCCCTTCGCGGCGAGGGCCCGTCCGTACTCGACCGACCGCGCCGGCACCAGGACGGCCCTGCCCGTGAGCTGGAGGCCGAAGAGGGTGGCCATCGAGACGAACGGGTCGTAGACCGCGACCGAGACGCGGGGGTTCGCCAGGAGGTGGGCGAACTTCTCGCCGCCCTCGGAGAAGAGGTAGAGCCGGTCGTCGAGCAGCAGGTACTCGATCGGCGTGGCCCGCACCTCGTCGCCGTGGCCGGTGCAGAGAGTGCAGGTCGTCCGGGCGGCAAGGCCGTCCATGACAAGCGCCCGGAGCTCGGCGCCGGGCATCTCCGAGGCCTCGCGAAAGAGCCGACGCCGCAGGGCCACCGCCGCGCCCGCGAGCGCGACCGGGTCTTCCGGCACGGTCCCGGCAAGGACGAGCCGGTCGCCGAAGACCTCGCCTGCCGCCCGCAGCCGCTCCTCGGCGCCGGCGGACGGGAGGAGCCAGAGCGCGACCGGGAGGTGCGCGGGGACCGTCCGGGCAAGCCGATCGAGGCCGGCTGCGGTGAGGCCCGCGTGGGCGAGGACGAGCACGCACGCGAGCACGTCCGACCAGTCCGCCGGCGGGGCCGTGAGCGGCGCCTTCATGGCCGGCCCGAGCAGCCGCGCGAGGAGCCCGGCAGCCTTGCCGGCCCGGTGGTCGTGGAGGACCAGGATGCGGACCATGCGGAATGTCTCGACGCCGGAGCTCTTGAACGTGCGGCACAAGCCTTAACCGGCCCCGGGCCGACGCGATCTTGACAAAGACCATGGACGCCTCCGCGCTCGCCGCCCTCGCGCTCTTTCTCGTGGTGTACGCGCTGATCGTGGACGAGCGGGTCCACCGGGCGCTCGCGGCGGTCGCGGGCGGGGTGGTCGCGGTCGCGGCCGGGCTCGTCCCCTGGGACCGTGTCCCGACCTACCTCGACCTCAACACCCTCCTGCTGCTTGCGGGCATGATGGTGATCGTCGCACTCGCCCGCGACTCGGGCCTCTTCGACTGGCTCGCGATCCGCACGGCCCGGGCCGCCGGGGGGCATCCGTTCCGGCTCCTCGTCCTCTTCATGGTCCTCACGGCGCTCGTCTCGGCCCTGCTCGACAACGTGACCACGGTCCTGCTCGTAACGCCCATGCTCCTGTATATCGCGAGCCATCTCGAGGTGGACCCGCTGCCGTACCTGCTCGGCGCGATCTTCGCCTCGAACATCGGCGGGACCGCGACCCTGATCGGCGATCCGCCGAACATCCTGATCGGCTCGGCCGCCGGGCTCTCGTTCGGAGACTTCCTCGCGGTGATGGGGCCGATCGTTGTGGTCGACATGGGCGTCCTGATCCTGGTCCTCTATTTCCTCTTCCGCCGCCGGTGGTCGGCGACCCCGTACCAGCGGGAGCGGATCGCATCGGCGCTCGCCGGGCTCGACCCGGCGGCCGCGATCGCCGACCCGGTCCTGCTCCGGAAATCGGTCGTGGTGATCGGGGCCGTTATCCTGCTCTTCCTGGCTCAGCGCATCCTCGGGTTCGAACCCGCGATCATCGCCCTGCTCGGCGCC
>DUGU01000267.1 GCA_013331215.1 Methanoregulaceae archaeon | reverse complement strand
CAGCGGCTGAACTTCGACTGGCTGAGCCTCGCGACGTATGTTCCGACCACGACTCCAACGCAGATGGTGACGGCCGTGCCCGGGGCCCCCTATCCGGCCGCACGCGTCCTCCCCGCAAGGATCGAGGCCGAGCACTTCGACGCGGGCGGCGAGGGGGTCGCGTACCACGACTTCGAGCCCGCGAACCTCGGGAACGACCAGACCCTCCGGCCGGTCGAGGGCGTGGACATCGAGACGGAGGGCGGAGTTACCGACGTCTGCTTCGTCCGCCCCGGCGAGTTCCTGACCTACTCGGTCGACGCGACCGCCGCCGGCAACTTCACGCTGACGCAGCGCGCTGCGAATCCGGATGCGACCACGAAAGCGGTCAGGATCTCCCTCGACGGCGTCCCCGCCGGCCAGGTCATGATCGCCCCGACCGGCGGCTGGACGAACTACCGGGAGTTCGCCGCGCCGGCCCCGCTCGCGATCCCCGCGGGCCGCCACGTCGTCACCATCGCGTTCGAGGGGGTCGAGCGGATGAACTTCGACTGGCTGAGCCTTGCGACGTATGTCCCGACCACGACTCCGACGCCGACGCCAACCGCCACGTCGACCGTCACGCCGACCGTGACAGTGACGCCGACCGTCACGGCGCCGCCGTCATCGGAGTATTCGCTGTCGATCACCGGCCTCGACCTGGTGAACGAATGGGTCTCGATCCGGAATACGGGAGGAGCAGCGGTGAACCTTCGGGGATGCACCCTCTCGAACGCGGGGTCGTTCAACGTCTATACCTTCCCGTCGTTCGAGCTCGGGGCGGGGGCGACCGTGACGATTCATTCGGTCGGAGGCACGAACACCGGGACGGACCTCTACTGGGGCGTCGGCCCGCTGGTCTGGAACGATTATCGCGACACGGCCACGCTGAGACAGCCGAACGGCGCCGTTATATCGGCGCTGACGAGGGATTGGTGGCCCTGAACAATGCAGCGGTCACCACCATTCTTCCCCATTTTCTGTTTTCCCTCTCCCACGGCATTGAGGAGAAAATAGCTGGTTTTCTTCGGGAAAAAAGCCCAACTTGAATTTTAATCCTTCTCGGATTTTTATCGGGAATACTGCTGCTCAATGGCCCGGTCGTCGCCGCGGGCGACCTGTCACTTACCTCGCCACGGCCGCCGACCGTCTCCCCGCGCGACGATGTCGACCGCGTGTTCGAAGGCGGTTTCGGCGGGCTCCCGATCGGCGGCCTCGAGCCGGCGAGCGAGGGAGAGGATCTCGGTATCCTCGGCGATTCGCTCTTCGAGTCCCGCGATCAGAGAGCCGAGGATCTCGGCCCTGGTGGCGCCGTGCTCGGCCGCGACATCATCGATCTCCCGTGCGAACGACTCGAGGGATCGGCCGGCGGTCCGGTCGGGCGGGGCCTGCGTCATCGCGATCGGCCTCCTCTCCAGTGGATGCCGTCGGGGATGCCGGCGATGCAATCCGATCCTGCGACCGGAGCCTTCAGGTCCGCCGCCGTGCCCTCCTTCGCTTCGTCGAGCGGGTTCGGGGATCTCGTCGCGGATACCGTCATCGGCCGGGCCCCCGGCCTGAGCGGGATGAAAGGGGTTCATCGCTTTTTACCCTCGTGAACCGTGGTTCGTACACGCTCCCATGCAAGCATTCCCAGCTGCTGGCGGACTTCTCTGGCAAGTCGTTCATGCTCCCTCTGCGCCACCTTCTCCTTCTCGATCAACCCGTAATATTCGCTGTAGCTGTAATTGATAGACGCGGTGAACTCCCTGTGGATCTCTCCATCGAGGGCTCCGACCACCAATTCGACGAGGGTCGTCGGCCGGCCCCGAAGGACCACGCGCTGGTGGTCGGGGTCGTCGGCATCGAACTCGGCGAGGACGGCGCCGAGCTCGCGCCAGTAGATGACGGTCTGACTGACGGACCATGGAATTGTTTCCCGGTCGAGAAAGTACAGGTCGATCTCGTCCTCCGAGATGGCCAGCGGGTGGAGGGATTCGGGAAGCCGCGGCTCCGTTCTCCTCCTCCACGCCGTAACGAACGTCCTCGCCGGCACCCGGAACGGAGACCGGGCCGGGAACTTTTTCAGGAGCCAGACGGGAACGATGCCGGAGGCCCGGTACTTCCTCGAGCGGTCCTCGAGAGCCTCGCCCGAGATGGGCGCGAGCTGGACCTCGAAGGCGCACTTCTTTTCACCCTTCGCAGCAAACACGTCGGCGGTCCATTCCCCGCCGGGGCCGCGCGCCTCGATGTCGGTCGCCCGTCCGAGTTCCCTGCAGAGCTGGTAGATGGCGACCTGGAGCCGCTCGTGCTCGGACGACTTCGGCGTGCTGTTCGGGCAGTCGTTCTTCGGGTAGTGCTTGAAGTAGGGCCGTCCGCGCTGCGACGTCGCGAGGGCCATCGGCTCTCCGCAGTGAGGGCAGAAGTACGAGACGCCTCCGGTCTTCCGGCGCGTCTTCTCCTCGCGCCACGCCTGAGCGGGGAAGTCGAGACAGATCACGGGCTCGCCGTCGCAGAGAGCCTTGAACGGCATGATGCTATGTTGCGTTCATATCCATAATCAGGGAGCGGATCGAGCCCCCGAATGCACCGGCCCGCAACGGCCCCCACCCACAAACGGCCCGGCCGACGGCGACCCGATAGGGATCGCGGCCGGAGCCGGCAGCGACCGAGATCCCCGGCGTCTCATTCTCCGGTGCCGGATTCTTCCCGCGTTCTCTCCGCACTCTCGTCTTTTGCCTTCTTCATGACCTGGGAGAGTGCGACGAGTCCGGTCATATCTCCCAGTCCCATCGTATTGAGGACGGGTGCCGGGACGACGACCAGGACGGCATTATTGGACTTCAGGCCCTCGTACAGCATGTTCATGCCCCGAAGGTGAAGGGCGGTCGGGTTGTCCGTGTATACTTTTGCAGCCTCCTCGAAGCTCCTGGCAATCTGCCGTTCGGAGTCGCCGAGGATCACCCGCGCCTGCCGTTCGCGATCCGCCTGTGCCTGCATCGACATCGCGTCCTGCAGCTGGAGCGGGATAACGACGTCGCGTATCTCCACGGACAGGACGTTGATCCCCCATCCGTCGATCCTGGCCTGGATCGTCTTCTGGAGCTCCTGGTCGATGATCTCTCTCCCGGCGAGCATGTCCGCGAGGACCGTCTTCCCGATAACGTCCCTGAGCGCGGTCTGGGCCGCCAGGAGGACCGCTCCGCGGTAATCGGCAACCTGCAGCGCTGCTTTCTCCACATCGGTGACCTGCCAGAAGAGCACCGCGTCCACGTTCACCGGCACGGTATCCTTGGTGAGGGTCTGCTCGGCGGTGAACGAGGTCGTGATCACCCGGAGGTCGATGATATACGGGACGGTATTGAGGAAGGGGATGATCAGGATCAACCCGGGCCCCCGAATTCCGACGAATCTTCCGAGATACAGTACGACGATCCGCTCCCACTGTTTGACAATCCTGATACTCAGCGCAACAAGCGCGAGGATGATGATCAGGATCACCAGGATTATCGCTGTCGTCACGAGGTCTACCATTCGTATTCCGCCTCCACCGAGCCTTACTGGAGAAATGGAGGAGATAATGGTATCGAGCGCGGGTCTGGATTCAGAAGGTGACTCAATGCTCCATCGCGGGTCGCCACTCCCCGGGGTCCGCGGCGCCGGGGCCGCTCCCGTCCATCATCGCGCGGAAGCGCGCCGGACCGGCGAACCGGAAAAGGCGGCGGCCTCACCACCCCCGCAGGACTCGCCGAGGCCCCGGTTGTTGAGGTTCACGGCCCGGGCGACCAGGTCCTCGTCTCCGGGCAGGCGGAACCGGCGTTCGCTCCTCAACCGCGGGAGAGCGTCCCGGCACCAGAAGAGCTCCTCGCCGCCCTCGCGCTGGGCCTCGTCCGTGCAGAAGAGGGCGAGCATTCCGTAGAAGCGGCCGGCGCCACGTACGGCATCGCGCGGAGCAGTATCGCCAGTTCCGCCGGCCGGTTGACGAGGTACATGACCGTGATGCTGCCGCAGGCCCCCTCCTCGCCGCGGAGGACCACCAGGGTCTCGGGCCGGACGTCTCCCGGGCCCACGCGCTGCTTGATCACGCCGTCCTGTTCGATGAGGTCCATGCGGACCCCACCGCCGGGCCGGTATTACTATCTTGGCCCGATCCACTGCGCGGCGTTCCGGCCGGTCGTCCTCGGGGGGGACCGCGCCCGGTTCGCCGCGGACCCGGCGCCCTCCGTGCGGACCGTCACGGCCCGGCCCGCGCCGTCTCGGCGAGGGCCGCGACGTACGCCTCGACCATGGTCTCGAGGTCTGCCGGCGTCGGCGGGCGCCAGGTGCCGTTCACGGCCTCGTAGCAGGCCGCGGTCCTCGCGACGGCGACCCCCGCCGGCGTGCCGGCGAAGTGGGCAGCGAGCTGGCGCGGGGTCATGCCCTCCAGGTGGGCGTCGGGCTCCCGCGAGGCGAGTTTGGCCACGAGGTCTCCGTAGACCGCCCCGATCCCGCAGCGCATGCCGTTTCCGGCGAGCGCCCACGCGGCCGCGCGCAGGTCCGCGTTCGCGGCAGCGCCCGGCACCACCGTCGCGTCCGCCGGCGGAGCGATCTCGACCGGGGGGGTCGCGGGAGGCTCCTCAACGGCCGCTGCGGCCGTCGCGGCTGCGGGGGGCTCCGACCGGAAGAGGGCGGTCAGGTCCGCGTCCNNCGCCGCGAGACAACGTAGCCGCCGGTCGCGGCGAGAAGGACGGCCAGCACGGCGACTGCCGGCAGCGCCCACGACGGCAGGGTCGGCAGGAGCGATCCGCCCGGGACCACGGCCGTCACCACGCTGCTCGCGGCCGGGCCGAGGGGGCGCCCGTCGGCGAACGAGACGTTCGCCA
>DUGU01000007.1 GCA_013331215.1 Methanoregulaceae archaeon | reverse complement strand
CCGAGGAGGATGTACCCGCCGTCGGAGGTCTGCTGGACGGAGTACCCCTCCTCGGTGCTGCTGCCGCCGAGGAGCTGGTTCCACTGGATGACGCCCGTGGCATTCATCTTCACCACCCAGAGGTCCTCGTCCCCGTTGCGCGTGTCGGTCACCTCACCGCTCGGGTTCGAGGAGGAGGTCCCGAGGAGGATGTACCCGCCGTCGGAGGTCTGCTGGACGCAGCGGCCGCTGTCTTGACCCGAGCCGCCCAGCAACCGCTCCCACTGGATCGTGCCCGTGCCGGAGAGCTTGACGATCCAATAATCGGGGAAGTCGCTGCCGCGGTTCGTCCCCGAGACGTCCCCGTTCGCGTTCGAGTTCGTCGACCCGAACGCGACGTACCCGCCGTCGGCGGTCTGCTGGACGGAAGACCCGTCCTCGTCCTTACTACCGCCGAGCAGCTTCTGCCACTGGATCGCGCCGGCCGGGTTCGTCTTCACGAGCCAGAAATCGCCGCTGTACGTACCGCCGTGGGTCGTGCCCGTGACGTTGCCGCTCAGGCTGGACAGGGAGTCCCCGAGGAGGATGTACCCGCCGTCGGCCGCCTGCTGCACGGACCGTGCCTCGTCCCACCTGCTGCCCCCGAGCAGTTTCTGCCACGCGATCCCCGGCGCGTCCACAGACGCCGTCGCAACGCCGGGGCCGACCGCGAGGAACAGCACCGCCGCGAGGAAGATCCCGAAGTAGAGTTTGAACCGCATCACAGCACCCCACCGCACATAAAATGATACAGGGACTATGACCAAAAAAAGCCAGCAGGTTTTAGCCTCGGCAGCCCGGCGGCCTCACAGGGCCGCCGGCACGGCCGCGCCGGCCGGGCGATACCGGACGATGCGGTGCTCCTGCCGGAACACGAAGAAAAAGCGGGGCCGGGGGCCTCAGAGGTGGTTAAAGAGCCAGACGACGTCGGCGAAGTCGACCCGGCCGTTCGCGTTGAAATCGAATGCTCCGACAGGCTCGTTCGCCGCGATCCAGGTCATCTGGTTGAAGTAGACCACGACGTCGGCGAAGTCCTTCCTCCCGTTGCCGTTCACGTCGTCGTACTGGCCGTCGTTCGCCGTGGACGTCGGGATGCCCGCGCCGCCGGGGACGGCCAGGACGGCGGTGCCGCCAACGGCGATCCGCTCGACCGCCCGGATCGTGTCCGACGGATAGCCCGGGGCCGATGCCGTCAGGGCGATCGTGTAGGTGCCGGGCGCGGCGTAGGTGTGCGCCGGGTTCCGCTCCGTCGACGTCCCGCCGTCGCCGAAGTACCAGGCCCGGCCCGTCGCTCCCCCGAGCGAGGCGTCGCCGAACCGGACCGTGAGCGGCGCCGGGCCCGCGATCGGATCGGCCGCGAAGGCGGCCGCGAGCAGGGGCGGGTTCGTGTCACCGCCGCCGTAGAGATAGTCCGCCGCGGCCCGGTCGGCCGGGGAGAGCGCCACCAGGTTCATGTTGCCAAGGCCGTCCGTGCGGTAGCGGCAGCTGGCCTTGGCCGCGTCCGAGGGGCCCTGCGGCTCGATCCCGTCGAGCCAGGCGATCCCGAGACAGAACGCCAGGTTGCGGAGCGTCACCGGCTCGATACCGTAGACGGAGCCGCCCGCGTCGCCCGCCGTCCAGGCATAGGACGTGGAGAGGATGATGTCGGCCTCGACGATCGTGCTGTTCTCGTACCAGTAGGTGATGGAGCCCGACGGTCCCCAGGCGATCAGGCTCTGGCCGTCCCTCGCCGCCTCGGTCGCGTTCGACGCGCCCGAACAGTTAATCCGGAAGTCGGGGGGCAGGGCCGCGTTCCAGCTGGCGACGGCCCGGCGAACGGCGTCGGCCCCCCCCGCGACGCCGGGGCAGTTGTCGTTCACGAGAAAGACCGGGGGCGCGGCCCATCGCCTCCCCGCGACCCCGAACGAGACCGCGAACGGGAACGGCGCGCTCGTCCGGTTCGCGTCCGTGACGACGCGAAGCCCGCCGCTGCTGGCCGTCTCTCGAGATCCGCCCGCGCCGAGCCCGTTCGGGACGCGGACCACGATCTCGGTGTCGGACCAGGAGACGATGTCGTCCGGGTTCACGGCGTTCGTGGAGCCCGAGGCCCAGTAGACGCCGCCGGCCGAGGGAAAGCCGACATCGGATCGCGAGCCCTGCGCCCCGAACCCGGTCCCCGTGATCGTGATGGTCGTGTTCGTCCCGGCCGACGCGATCGGCGGCGAGACGGCCGCGATCGCGGGCCCGCCGGCAAGCGCCCGCGCGACCCGCGCCGGGGCCGCGGTGACAGGCGGCGGAACCGCGCCGCCGTCGGCGAGCTCGTACCCGCTCCGGGTGTCGGCCGCGGCCGGAGCCGCCGCCCCCGCGAGCGGCGCGGCGAGGAGCAGGGCGGCGAGGAGGAGCGGGAGGCAGCGGCGAACGGGCATGATGCATCCAGTTCGCACCTGTCCCGCCATAAGCATTCCCCTCGGGGCAGGGGCATGCGGCACCCCTCCCTTCCAGCCCTCCGGGACGGCCGATCTGCGCGTGCGATAATTCCGGTTTTTCCTGAAATATTCAGAAAGTATATATGCCTTGTTGAGAATGCCGAATTAGAAACGACGCGATTTGAGGCATTCCCTAAAAGGAAAGGGTTTAAAGGGTCGATTTCAACCGGGAAGGCTGCATGAAGAACAGCCTGTATTTGAGGTCCGGTCTCCTCGCGCTGGTCCTGCTCGCGGCCATTCCCGCGGTACTCGGCGCGACCAGCATCACCGGCCCGACTGTGATTTCATCGCCTGGTACCTATGTCCTCGCAAAGGACATCGCGGGCGGTCAATCTCCTGCGATCTGGATCCAGTCGTCCGGCGTCACGATCGACGGCAACGGCCACACGATCAGCGGCGCCGGCGGGAGCTACGGCATCCTGGTGAACAAGGACGGCACGACCCTGACGGACGTCACGATCGAGGACGTCCGGCTCGAGAACTGGAACTGCGGCCTCTACTTCAAGGGCGTCGCGGACAGCCGGGCCACGGGCGTGACGGCAGCGTCGAACGGCAAGGCCGGCATCAACCTGCGGTCGACGAGCGGCACCACCGTCTCGGACTGCACGGTCACGGGCAACGAGCAGGGGATCCTGCTCTGGCAGAACACTGACGACAACACCATCGCGAACAACACCGCGACGGACAATGACGACGCGGGTATCTACGTCGCCTCCACCGGCCGCGCCGACGGCGGGATCGTCTTCGACTCCACCGGCAACACGGTCGCGGACAACACGGTCAGCGGAAACGACCAGGGGATCTACCTGGACTTCACCCGCGACAACAACGTGACCGGGAACACGGTCACGGAGAACGACGAGTACGGGATCTTCCTGGACTACTCGTCCGGGAACCGGCTCACGGACAACACCGTGAACGGCCACGCCCAGTCGGGCTTCGTCCTCTTCGACTCGGGCGGGTGCTCGATCAGCGGCAACACGGCCACCGATAACGGCGACTACGGCCTCTGGGCCATCGAGAGCCCGTCGCTCTCGCTCGGCGGGAACTCGTTCTCCGGGAACAGCGACGGGACCCAGAAGCTCTCGGGCGGGTCCTCCTCCGCCTGATCCCCTCCCTCCACACACTCTTTTTTCGACGCCGCGCCCGGACGGCGGTATTCCTTCGCGAAGAGCGATCGCCGCGAAACCTAGATATCGTCCGTCTGCGATCCACCTACATGGACCTCTACCTCCTCCGGCACGCGAGGGCGGAGCGGGCGGGCCCGGACGGGGTCGAGGCGACCCGGCCGCTGGCGGAGAAGGGGCAGCGGGACGCGCGCCGGCTCGGGCGGTGGATACGGGAGCGCGAGCTCGCCTTCGACCTGGTGGCGACGAGCCCGCACGCCCGTGCGCGGGAGACGGCGGTCCTCGTGCTCCAGAGCGCGGACGCGCCGCCCCCGCTCGAGGCCTGGGACGAGCTCGGGCCGGAGGGGACGGTGGAGGCGGTCCTCGCGCGGCTCGCGGTGCTCGACCCGGCCGGGACCGTGCTGCTGGTCGGGCACAAAGCCCTTCTCTCGACACTCGCGTCGGCCGGGATCGGCGGCGGCCGGGTCCGGCTCGCGATGGGCTCGCTCGCGCGGGTGCGGCGGTTCGCGCCGGAGGGCGGCGGGGAGCTTGAGTGGCTCTCGACGCCGGCCGTGATCGCGCCGAGGCCGTGAGGAGCGGATGCGGATCCCCACGTACATGGGGAATTCGTGGTCTCCGTCAGTTTGTTCTCGAGTGCGGTCGGTTCGTCCCCGCGTACACGGAGAACTCGACTGCCGCCCTTTCGATCCGAAAAGCGCACCCGGTTCATCCCCGCAAGCGCGGGGAACTCCCCGCGTCCCTCAGCCGGAGGTAATACGGCATCGGTTCATCCCCGCGTACACGGGG
>DUGU01000305.1 GCA_013331215.1 Methanoregulaceae archaeon | reverse complement strand
CCTTGATGATCGGCCATCCGCTGGCTGGTGACTTCTTGTCTGCCATCGCTCTATCCCGTCCTGATCAGTTGAAACGCGATGATCCCCGCGATGAAGAGCCCGATCGCGATGCCGTACCAGAACGAGGTGACGCCACCGGCGACCACGAGGGCTTTCTCGCGCCCGGGGAAGGACGCGGCAAGCGCGCCCTCACCCGAGAGCATGTTCACGAGGTCGTCGGCGACCGTTTCGAGCAGTCCGACCTGTTCGAGGATCGGTGCGTACGACTCACCCATCGTGGTGACGATGCCGACCATCGGGTCGACGACGAGCCCGTATTCGGGGAGAACCTGGACGTACATGGTCAGTGTCCCTCCGCTTCGACAATGGGCTTCGAGTCGAGCCAGGCGGCCGCGTCACGCTTCGAGAGCGCGATGTACTGCGCGTAGGTGTAGTACCAGCCGGCCACGGAGACGACGATCGAGATGATCAGGGCGAAGAAGCCGAGGAACGCGAAGCTGAAGATCGCGACCATGATCATCGAGAGGAAGCCGACCTCGGCCGTCAGCATGAGCGTCCGGTCCTGTTTCTCGGACGGGCCGAGGCAGGCGTTGAAGCCGTGCTGGAGCGCGATCGACCCGAGCATGAAGATGGCCGCGAGGAGCCCGCCGCCGATCAACGATGCCCCGAACGAGTTCACGGTGCCGCCGAGGGCGGACACCTGGACCACCGAGAGGGGCGAGAACGTGAACGAGCCCGTGACCATGGCTGAGAAGCCGATCATGACCAGCGCGCCGACCGCCGCGAGTTCGGCGATCGACTGGATCATGACCGGGATCTTCATGGCCAGGATGTTGTTCGCGATGTAGCCGAGGATCGCGCCGATCACGAACCCGAGGACGAGAGCGACGATCGGGGAAGCGATCCCGAACTTGGTTGCGAGCAGCATCGCGATGACGCCCGAGCCGAATGCGAGCATGCCCGCGGACGGGACGCCCGTGCCGATACCGTAGCTGCAGAGCCGCTTGATCGTGGACGAGCCCCAGATGAGGGCTGCGATTGCACCGAGTCCCCCGAAGAACGAGAAGAGCTGGGTGCCGGTGACCGTGTTCAGGTAGGTCAGGTAGATCCCGATGATCGAGCCGACGAGTCCGTAGATCATCAGCGTGTTATGCGGGATTCCGCCTTCAGTTACCGTAATCTGTGCAGTCATTTCGTCACCTCAGAGGTTCAGGTTCACCACCACGATCAGGATCGCGACGAGTCCGCAGAGCGCCGAGGCGACGAGCGACGCGACGATCGCGCGGGGGAACCGCTTGAACTTCGGGTCGTGCGGGCCTTCGATCGTGCCCGTGATGTTGTAGGCCGCGAGCACTGCGTTCACGAGGAACATGCCGATCGCGAAGATGCCTGCGAGCGAGACCGCGACGGGCATGATCTGCACGTCGGTCGCGTTGAAGAGCGACGGCAGGTACTGCTGGTAGACGCCGAGCAGCTCGAGGTAGATCAGCGTGCCGCCGGCGCCGCCGAAGAGGCCGCCGATGACGCCGCCCACGAACGAGATGAACGGGAGCCCGTGGCCTTCAGTGCCCTGGCTCTTGTACTCGGCCTGGGTGTCGCCGGTGATCGGGTCCTTCGTGACCTTGCCCGAGGCGGCGGGAATGCCCATGCCGAAGACGTAGATCACGTTAACCATCAAACAGGTGATCGCCATCAGCAGGCCGCCGCCGACAGCGCCTGTGACGGTCGCGACGACGAGACCCTGCGGGGCCGCCCANNCGACCGGGACGAAGTGGACGCCGAACCCGATCAGGACACCGCCGACGATGATCCCGAGGAGCGGGATCAGGGCGGCTGGCGCGAGGACAAAGATGATGCCGATGAAGATGACCGCGAGCACGAGACCGATCACCATTGAGATCGGGTCCATGGTCGCGCCGCCCGCAGGCGCTCCACCGAGGGCGCTCATGAGGACGCCTCCTCGGCAGTCACGTACGGGCCGTAGTTCTTGCGCGCGTAGACCTCGACCCAGCGGCCGATCACAAGGAAGACCAGGATGAGCACAAGACCGACGACGATCGCGCCCCAGCCGGCTCCGATATTCTCGAAGAGGATGGTGCGCCAGAGCTCGAGGAAGACTATCAGACCGAAGCAGATACCCGAGGCCGGACCGCCGAGCTTGGACGAGAACCAGCCGTTGTCAAGCGAGTTGCGCTGTCCTGCCTCGGCGTACCGGACGATGTTGCCCGAGGCCGAGATCGGTACGCCCGCGCCGAACTTCTGGTTCTGGTACTGCCGCTCCTTGCCGTAGAACGGGTTGCCCGTCGCCGAACCGGCCGCTCCGAGCGCGATGCCCCAGACGAGTCCGAGGAGCGGGAGCGGGAACGGGTGGCCGAGGACCGCGTTCATCAGGTAACAGATCGAGATAGTCGTGAAGATCGCCACGAAGGCGTGGGCCATCGTGACCGAGAGCATCGACTTGAGGATGTCGATGTAGACCGGCTGGCCGAACTTGGCCAAGCTTGCCGTGCGTCCAAGATAACCGGACGTCGCGTAGACTCCCTGAACGAACGTCGCGATCGTCGCGCCGAGGATCAGCGCGAGGATCGGATTGACGTTCTGTATCAGGAAGGCCCACGCAAGGCCGGCGCCGAGCGCACACCAGAGACCGTAGGCCGGGGGCTCCCCAGCCACCGCCTTGTTGAAGATGCGGTGAATGAAGCCCATCTGCGGAGCGAGCTGGACCTGCGAATTCGGGTCACCCTGCGACCCGATATCGGACTCCGTGTCCTCCGCAGCACCGGCGACTGCGGCGAGCGCACCTGCCAATGCAGTGATTCCGATTCCGAATACGATGTTTTCTACCATTGAGCCTCCTCCCGTGCCAATGAATAGGCGCATGAGAGTTTGGGAAATTGCATCGCCACGTATATGAGTACAAACCCTTTGTGGTTCATTTAACGGTTGGCTGAGAATGAGTTAAAGGTTTCGAAATCATTTTCGGAAAGGCCGGAGCATTTCGCGTAATATCGATTTTTACCCCGATTTCGGGGCTTTATCATGATAAGTTGCGTTAAGGAAAAAAAAGTTGCGTTGATTGAGCCTTACCGGGCCGGGATGATCAGCGAGCGCTCG
>DUGU01000096.1:697-6854 GCA_013331215.1 Methanoregulaceae archaeon | reverse complement strand
CCGACGAAGACATACGTCTCCGGGACGAAGACGGTGAAGCCGCCGGACAGGGTTGCACGTTCGCCGCCGGGGTTCGTCACGACCACGTCCCACGGGCCGGCGGGCGCGTCCGCCGGCAGCGGGAGCTGGCAGGTGATCGCCGTCGGCGATACCACGGTCACGCCGGTCGCCGATATGTCGGGAGCGCCCGGCCGCCGGAGCGCCACCGTCGCGCCGGTCTCGAAACCGTCTCCCGCGAGGCCGGTGACCGCGACGGTCCTGCCCCGGGGGCCCCCACGGGGCGCGATCGAGGTCACGGACAGGGGGGGCGCGTCGGGGTAGATCCACCGGATCCCGGCGATGTCGGCCGCGTGCAGGGTCTTGAGGTTCTCGTTGCCGAACTGGGCCCCGTTATACCCGAACATCACCTTCCCGACGTCCGACGGGAGTCCGGGAGCCCAGCCGTAGAGGTCCCGGAGGCTGAGCCAGTGCCCGAGTTCGTGCAGCGCGATCGCCTCCACGTTCGTCGTCGACCCGCTCGCGGTCCCGGTGGTCCACGTCCACCCGGTGTTGAACTCGGTGTCGGCCTCGGTGATATTCCCGCTCGCGTCGTTCCACGTGCTCGTCCATGCGAGGATCCCGGGGTCCGGGAAGTCGGACGCGGGACCGAAGGAGACCAGGCTCCGGCCGTCTCGACCGAACGCGGTGTCGGTCGACGTGCCGCTGTCGACGAGCGAGAACGACGCCGCGGGGATCGCGCCGTTCCAGGTGCCGGCCGCGTTCGCGATCGCCGGGATGGCGTCCGGGCCCACGGTGCCCGGGTTCACGGAGAACGACGCCGGCGAGGCCCATCTCTCCCTGCCGTAGCTGAACGTGACCGCGAACGGCTGGACCGCACTCTTCGTGCCGCCGTCGGTGAAGACGTAGACGTACCCGCTGCTCGCACCGCCCTGGTACCCGTCGCGCGTGATCCCGATCGGGACGTTCACCTCGATCCTGGTGTCCGACCACGAGACGATGTCGTCCTGGTTGTCGGCGTAGTCGGGATACCCCGAGGCCCAGATCGAGGTGGCGCCGGTCCAGACGTATCGGTACAGGAACGCGACGTCGGCGTCCGACTCCCGCGAGGCCTTGGTGCCGAAGCCCGAGCCGGTGATAACGACCCGGGCCCCGGTGCCGGCCGAACTCTCGTTCGGCACGACGCTCGAGATCACGGGCACGGGAGCGATCGCCCGGGTGGAGGGCTCGGCCGCCGGCGGCAGGGGTGCCGCGTCGCCCTTCGCGAGGCTCCCGAGGTACCGGTCGAACTCGGCGACGGGGATTCCCCCTCCCTTCGGTGCGGAGCCCTTCATCGCCCGGCCGTTCGCCACCGGCACCACCCCCTGCTGACCGCCGTAGACAGTGGAGCTCCGGCCCGGGTGCGTCTCGACGAAGAAATAAGCGTCGTCCCCCGCGGCGAAGACGGGCTGGTCCTCGGTCCACTGCGTGACGCCGTCCGTGCTGCCGCCGAGGGCGGCGAGCTCGAACGTGTCCTGCCCCTGGCCCTTGACCCGTGCCTGGACGTGGACCGTGGTCGTGGTCACGATGTTCGTGTGGTCCACGTTCCAGCCGGCACGGACGCCGGTGACCTGGCCCCGGACGATCTCGTCCGCGCCCGTGGCGAGCGCGGCGTCGTCCATCGGGATCATCAGGGCCTGCCCGCCGGAGGCGAGCAGACAGAGCAGCAGGATTCCCGCCGCCAGAAGGAGGCCGCGGCCCCCCGGAGCAGATGAGGTGTGATGCATCGTATCCTCCCGGCCGCTTCGCTCCGAAGCGGAGGTTGCGTCGTTCTGCCCCGCACGTAGGATTAGCCGGTGCCCGGCCCGGAGGCCGCGAAAGAGGGTCTCTCACCCCACGCGCGATTATCACAGATACGTTCGGGACCCGTTAAATCTTCCGAAATTTTACTGCCGAAACCGGGAGCGAACGGCCGGCCGGGCCCGCAACGGACGCCGATCCGACGGCGGTCAGGCGTACAGGTGCCACGCGCCCACGCCGTCGATGACGTCCCGGACCTCGGTCGCGACGGCCTGCGCCTGCTCGAGGGACCGCGCGCCCATGACGACGATCGCGCCGCTGGCGAAGACGAGGGCCGTGCCGCCGGCCCGGGCCCGGTAGACGAGCCCCGCGAACTGCTCGGGGTCGTACTCGATCCGCTCGAGCTCGAGGGCGAGGGCGAACCGGGAGAGGGCGATCTTCATGCCGAGGTTGCCGGTCGCGACCAGGTTGATGACCCGGGCCGCGGGCACGGGCACAAGGAGTTCCGCTCCGGCGGCGCGGAGCGTCTCGACGACGGCCGCGAGTGCGGGCCCGATGCGGTCCACGGCTGCAAGGCCGGTGAGCACGACCTTTCCCGATTCGTAGACGTGGCACGCGGCCTTCGTCCCGGGAACGCGGAGGAAGATTCCCGGGTAGTTCTTCTTCGGGTGCGCCGCGCCGGGGATTCTCGTCGCGAGCGCGGCGAGCGGAAGGGCGTCGGCGACCCGGGCCACGGCCACGACGTTCCGGACCCAGAGCCGGAGGCCGGCGGGGTCGGCCGCCGCGGCGACCGTCGTGCTCACGGGAACCTCCTCCGAACACGTGACACGGTACTTCCACCCCCCCGAAGAACGGGACTGCAATCCTTATTGTCGGAAGAACACTATATAAATTTTCCCGTTTGAAATTAGCTGTTTCCTGCGATTGTAAGCTATTTTACAGGCAAAGGTCGGATCCTTGGCCCGGCGATGAAAGCGAAAATATCGCGATTGCCGGATATATGCCAAACGATATTGCCATGCAGAACCCCGGCCCCCTCCCTCGCGCCCGGCGCCGGAGCCGGAACGGAGAGCAACCGGGGGATGGCGGGGCCGGCCGGGAACCGGACAATTCTATTACCGGAGGTACGACCCATCTCTAGAGAGTCCCGCACCGATGCCGCCCTCCCGCACGTTCAGCCGGTACCTGCTCTCCCTCGCGGGGCTCTTCTTCATGGGCCTCGGCATCGGCCTGGTCACCCGGTCGCACCTCGGCACGCCGCCGATCTCGAGCGTCCCGTACGTCCTGAGCCGGATCTTTCCCGTCACCTACGGGGAGTTCGCCTTTCTGCTCGGGGTCCTGTTCGTCCTCCTGGAAGTCCTGATCCTGGGGAGGGAGTTTCCGAGGGAGCGGTTCCTGCAGGTCTTCGTCGGCCTGGTCCTGGGGGTCTTCATCGATCTTGGCATGGTCATCTCCGTATTCGCGGCCCCGGAGCGGTACCTCGAGGAGGTCCTGACCCTCGTCCTCGGGTGCGCCGTCCTCGCCCTGGGGGTGTATATGATGGTCTCGGCCGATACCCTGCTCCACCCGGCGGATGCCGTCGTCAAGCTCCTCGCGAGGAAGACCGGGACGAGGTTCGGGACCATGAAGATCTGCTTCGACGCCTCGCTCTGCTGCGCCGCGGCGCTCGTCTCGTTCGCCGCGTTCGGGACGGTGACGGGCCTCGGCGAGGGGACGATCGTCTCCGCGCTCCTCGTGGGGTCCATCGTCACGGCGATCGGCGCCGTCTTCGCGCGCCTCTCGGGGAGCGTGCGGCCTCCGCCCGATCGCTAGGCCCCGTTCGGGATGCCGGCGGGGCGGCCGCGGGGCGGAAGGGGAGCGGGGATCACGCCGTCCGGTCGATCATGCGCGCGATCCGGGCCCGGGCCTCGCGGGAGCTGATCCCGAGGTCGGCGGCGGTCCGCGTGATGGCCCACTCGATCACCACCGGGGTGAGGGCCTCGAGTAGCGCGTCCCGGGAGATCTGGAGGTCCGCGGCCGTGCGGTCGATGGCCCGCTCGAGAATGGCCGGGGGGACCGGCGCGTATGTCATGCGGCCCGGTTGGTCGTTTCAAAGTAAAATAGTCTCGTGCCGGCCGGTCGATGCCCGGGGCGAGATCGCCGGCCGCGGCCCGCACTCGAGCGCTCCCGCGACCCTGCACGCCTCGACGCACCGGCCGCTCAGTAGTTGAACCGTTGCTCGTACTCGTCGTGGGAAAACCACTCGAGCACGACGATGATTCCTCCGTCGCGGGCGACCTTTTACACGAGCCGCCAGCTTCGCGAGAGATTGTACTTTCACAGGTTCTCCAGCGGCCCGTATCGCCGGCCGTACTCGGTAGGGACCTGCTGGCGGCGAATCCGATCGCCGGCATACGGGTTCTCTGCGAGGACACCGGTCCCCGGTCCGGGTGGAGACCCTCAGCGCCTCGTACACCGCACGGCGATCGGCGGCACTGGAGATCTCGACGGTCATCGGAGGGGGTCCGGAAGGGAATGATGCCGCGCGCTCTACCGGATGCGAAGATCGTCGCGGCCGTAGTACTGCGCGAAGAGTTCGGGGTTGTGAATCCAGACGACGTACCCCGTGCGGACCAGCGCGATCTTCCCCGACTCGAGAAGGTACTCGATGATCTGCCTGAACGTCTGGTACACCATCCGGCGCGGCAGCGCCTCCCAGAGAGCGCGGCGCTTGAAGTCGCCGGAGTGCCCGCGGATGAAGTCCTCGCCCATCCGGATCGTGTCGAGCTGCGGCGACCGGACCGCCCGGGAGCCGGATGCCATGCCGGAGATCTGTCGTATCAGATGATATAACATTACCGGCACAGCCGCGGCGGGCTCGCCGGTCCTGCCCCTCCCCGACACAACCCCGCAGCGAGGGGGGGCAGTCGTCGGTCCGCGGCCGGAGGCCGCCCGGCCTCGTCTTCTGCTCCCCGCCCGGAGCCCTGCGGGGGAAAATGGCTTTAGTCTGGAAGCGCCCCCTACTCAGCTGGAGTAGGAATGACGTTTCGCGTGGTGGTGGTCGATGACGACCCGGACGTTCGGCGCGTGGTCGCGATCAAGCTCGAGCGAGCGGGCTTCTCCGTCGTCACCGCGGAAGATGCGGCGTCCGGCCTGGCTGCGGTCCTGCGGGAGGCCCCGGACGTCGCGGTCGTCGACCGGATGCTCCCTGACGGGGACGGGCTCGAACTGGTCGGGACGCTCAGGGCCACCCTCGCCGACGCCTGCCCGGTGATCGTCGTCCTCTCGGCGCGGACGGAGCTCGCCGAGATCGTGGAGGGGATCGCAGCGGGGGCTGACGACTACGTCACGAAGCCGTTCAGCCCCCGCGACCTGGTCGAGCGGATCCGGGTGGCGCTCGTCCGCCGCGGCCGGATCCCGGCACCCGGAGACCTCGCGCCCGGGGAGGCGGAGTCGCCCGCGCCCGCCGGGACGCACAGAAGCCCCGAGATCGCCGACGGGGCCTGAGGAGGGGGGACGTGGATCCCTCCCCGGACCGACGGAACCGGGCGGGCCCCGTGAGCGGCCCCGACGCCCGGGTGCTCGTCTGCCGCCTACCCATCCCCGGCGCGCCCGCGCCCGGGTACTGGGATGCCGGCGCGTTCGCTGCGGCCGTCCTCGCCGGGTTCGAGGAGCGGCGTGGCGCGGGCGACGGCGCCGGCGAGCGCCGGGCCTTCTTCCTCCTCGCCCGCTACTACGGCCGGACCCTCGCGATCCTGCGGCGGGCCCTCTCGGACGGCGCCAACGGACCTGATNNCGACGCCCGCGAGGTCGTGCCGCTCGTGGTCACCCTCGACCGCGCCTCGCGGCAGCGGGTCCTCCCGGACCTGGTCGTCGCGGTGATGGACGACACGTCCCGCCCCCTCGGGCCCGCCGGGGTCGCGGACCGCGTGAACGACCTGCACCTCGCGGCCCGGACCCGGGTCGACGCGGTCGCCGCCGTCCTGGAGCGGCTCCGCTCCGAGGGCGCGCTCGAGCCCGTGGCCAGCGGGCTCTACCNNGCACCCGCCCCTACCGCCGGCTCAACCCCGACCGCGAGGGGCTCCGGGCCCTCCTCGGGGACCGGCTCTACCGGGCGTTCGACGCGGGGGGCTTTCCGGGGCTCGCCGCGATCGAGGCCCGGCCCGGGGACTTCCGGACCTTCTTCTCCGGTTTCGCCGGGTGCGGCCCGGCGCTCGCCGACGGGTTCGTCACGGCCGCGGCCGAGCTGACAGGCCGGCGCGACGACGGGGACGACCGGGGCTGGACCCACGCGGACCTGATCGGCTCGCCGTACCCCCGCCCGTACCAGCGGCGGGCCTTCGAGGTCTACCGGTCGCACGGGTACGGCGGGCAGGTGATCGAGGCGCCGACCGGCTCGGGC
>DUGU01000096.1:0-661 GCA_013331215.1 Methanoregulaceae archaeon | reverse complement strand
CGGCCGAGCTCACGACCGCGTCCGCAGGGCTGCGGCTCCTGCTCGGCGCCGTCTTCGGGGGGACGCCGGCCGAGCTCGAGGCCTTCCGCCGGCGCACGGCGCGTCGCCGGTCGTCATGGTCTCGACCTACGCGGCCCTCGCGGCCCTCGGCTCCCCCCTGGGGAAGGGCGGGTTCGACGCGGACTCGGTCGAGGCCTTCCTGCAGGGGAGTGGGATCCAGTACGTCCTGCTCGACGAGGTGCACAAGGTCGTCGAGAACGAGCGCTCGGTCACGCACGGGGTCGTGGAGGTCTTCGTCGACTGGCTCCGGGACGGCTCCCTCCGCGGCCTGATCGGGTTCTCGGGGACGGCGGAGGGGTACCGCGACCGGTTCGAGCGGCTCGGCCTCTCGCTCGTGTATACGGTCCCGGTGCTCGACCTGATCGGGGCCGGCTTCATCGCGCCTTACGCGGAGTTCGGCGTGCCGTTCGCCTACTCGGACTGGGAGCGGCGGATCGCCGACCTGGTCCGGGCGTATGGCGCCGGCCTGGTCCGGTACTTCGCGCTCCTCGGGCCGGGTCATATCAGGGGCGTGCTCGAGGGTATCCGGCAGAAGGAGCGGCTCGCGATCGCGCGCGACCGCCTCGGGCTCGGCGCCGGGCGGCCCGACCGCGACGCGGCC
>DUGU01000236.1 GCA_013331215.1 Methanoregulaceae archaeon | reverse complement strand
ATACCAGCGCCGAGTTCCGTTGCCGGGCGAATACCGGAGCGGCGCGGGCCCGACTTCTCGCATCGCGTTTTATCGACGTCGGGCTGCACGGGAGCGGGGACGGCGACATCAGGGTCGGACCCTCGCGGCCCCGTCTGACGATCCCCGGCGGCACCGGTCNNGTCTGGCTCTTCAACAACCTCTGACGGGGTTCCGACCCCGGATCGTTTTATCAGATCGCCGGCGAATATGCCGGGCAGGAGTCGAGGTGTACGGCCGTGTTCGTCCAGCAGTTCTACATCCCGGGCATTGCACACAGCAGTTATCTCCTCGGCGCCGGGAGCACCTGCGCCATCGTCGACCCGGCCCGCGACGTGGACCGATACCTCGACGCGGCCGGCGGGCTCGACCTCGCGATCACCCACGTCCTCGAAACGCACCTCCACGCGGACTTCGTCTCGGGCCACATGGAACTCACCGCGACTGCGAGCGCGAGGATCTGCGCTCCGGCCTCGGGCCGCTGCGAGTTCGAGCATGTCGCCGTCGGCGACGGGTCGCGCATAGAGCTCGAAGAGCTCCGGATCGACGTTCTCGACACCCCCGGCCATACCCCCGACGGCGTGACCTACGTGGTCACAGACACGGCCCGCGGCGACGAGCCCGTCTCGGCCTTCACGGGCGACGCGCTCTTTGTCGGCGACGTCGGCAGGCCAGACCTCTTTCGCGGCCGGTCCCACGAACTCGCCTCGCAGCTCTACGACAGCCTGCACGAAAAGGTCCTCGCCCTTCCCGATGCCTGCCTCGTTCTCCCATCTCACGGCGCCGGCTCGCTCTGCGGGAGGGCCATGGGTGCGATGCGGTTCTCGACGATCGGGTACGAGCGCCGGTTCAACCCGGCCCTGCAGCACACGAGCCGCGAGGCGTTCGTGCAGTCCCTCACTGAGAATATGCCCCCGGTACCCGATCACTTCTCCCGCTGCAGCGAGATCAACCGCCTCGGCCCGGCGCTCGTGGGCACCCTGCCCGAGCTCCACCCGATGCGGCCGGCCGAGTTCCGTGAGCGGGCCGAACGGACGGACGCGGTCGTGCTCTCGGTCCGCGACTATGCGGCCTTCGGCGGCGTCCATGTCCCCGGCAGCTACCACGTCGACCTCGCCATGGACTTCTCGACGTACGCCGGCTGGGTGCTTCCGCCCGACCGGGACATCCTGCTCGTGGCGGACTCCCCCGCACAGGCTCGCGAGGCCGTGGTCCGGCTCCACCGGGTCGGACTCGACCGGGCCGTCGGTTATCTCGTGGGTGGGACCCACGCGTGGGCGCTCGCCGGGTACTCGACGGACAGTGTGCCCCAGCTCTCCCCGGTCGAGGTGCACGCAATGGTCGAGAGCGGCGCCGTCCTCATCGACGTCCGGTTCCCCGACGAGTTCGACGAGGAGCATGTAGACGGCGCAGTCAACATTCCGGCCCCGGACCTCCGCACGCGGCACCCCGAGATCCCGGCCGGCCGACCGCTGGTCGTGATGTGCCGGACCGGTCATCGTTCGAGCCTCGCCTGCAGCCTGCTCAAGCGGGCCCGCGTCGCCGGCGTCCACAACGCGGCAGGCGGCTACACGGGGTACACGGCGGCCGGGTACTCCTAGGAGAAATCCGGGATATGTTGCGTCGGACCTGTCGCTGTCACGGTTATCGAAGGTAGCCGGTTCCGGATCGTGATCGAATACGCGCTGGGATGCGAACGTGGGCTCCGCTCGGCAGTCGCTATGCATTCGGTTCGGAAAAATATCGGCAGTGCTCAATTCCGCGCGCAGGTTGTGAGACGAGGATCCCCGGCGGGGAGGGACTTCTGAGACGGTCGAGGTGGATTCCCTCCCGAGGATTCACCGGATCCACAGTCAGACATGGGCGGTCGAGAGACTGGCCGGCCGCTCCGGTCGGCGCCGGAATCGACCGAACATTCCAGACAACGGTAGCCTGCTTCAATGTTAAAAATTATTATATAGTGAAGGAAGGAATAGATGTTCCGATACCCATAAGTAAAATTAAAACGCATGCTCCTGTGCACCACAAGGTGATTGGATGAGACGAACAGATACACCGGAACTCAGAGAGAGTGGCCGTGCCCCGGAGAACGGCGACCCCACGTCCGCCCCGACGGCCATGAGGCGATGGGCGCTGCTCGATGCCTCGGCAACTCCGTTCTACTCCCCTCGACTGCTCCCGGGCGGATTGGCCCAGGCAACCGTCTTCGACACGCCCCGGATGTCCGGCGCGTGTGCCGGAACGGCGAGCCCCGAACCGGGATTCGGTCATTGTGAAGACGGAGCCCGGATGACCCGTCGCGCGGCAATGCACTCCCCGCACCTCCGCACGCGGGGGAGCTGGACCGGCATTCGTGAACCGTCCGCAGAAGAAAACGAGGAGATCGTCGAAGCCCGGTCTCCCCGGTACCACGCAGCATAGAGGAAGAACGATGGCGAGACAGATCGCAATCTACGGAAAAGGCGGTATCGGCAAGTCGACCACGACCCAGAATACGGTCGCGGCCCTGGCCGAGAGCGGTAAGAAGATCATGGTGGTCGGGTGCGACCCCAAGGCGGACTCCACGCGGCTCCTGCTCCACGGGCTCTGCCAGAAGACCGTACTCGACACACTCCGTGACGAGGGCGACGACATCGATCTCGACGAGATCCTGAAGACGGGGTTCAAGGGAACGCGCTGCGTCGAGTCGGGTGGCCCCGAGCCCGGCGTCGGGTGCGCCGGCCGGGGGATCATCACCTCGATCAACCTGCTCGAGTCCATGGGAGCGTACACGCCCGAACTCGACTACGTCTTCTACGACGTGC